>VGCI01000009.1 GCA_016870095.1 Alphaproteobacteria bacterium
AGATGCACACCGGGCAGTTGTTCCTGCAACAAAATGCTCCATTAACCGTAATTGCTTAGACCAACTTATTCGACTCTTTCTCATGCAACCCTTTATAACACTTCTTGGCGTTATCTAGGACAGCCCCTAAAATTATTTAGACCTTGGTAGAAAATGTCTACCTTCTGTCCCGCACACTCTTGAATAGCTATGAGAAGTGCCTGTGAAAGAGCGGGATTGGAGCCATCGAGAAGACCCCAAGCTTTATCACCAATTAATTTTCGTTGTAAATAAAGCTGCTTTTGTTGGACAGATAGCTCATTTTTGGAAATATCAGCACTCTTTAATTTACCGTAACCCTCAGTTGAGGAAAGGTAATGCCGAGAATAGAATGTTACATCCTGTCCCTCATGAAAAAGGGGAAGAGGTTGTGTGGATAACTGAATTTTAGGAAGCACGGGTTCATTTTGAGGTATTTTTTGGTTCAAGACTTGATTTAAATGTTGCCTTGAAGCCAGGTGTTCTTGCTGTAGGATCTTTACCATTTCTTGCAAACTCTCCTTTGTTGCTTCTTCCTTATCTCTTTCTTTGCCCATAAACGCTAATGCTTGCTCAAGATTTTGTAAGTCCTCAGCCATTCGAGATACTTCTTGAACTCTTATAAGCTCTCTGGCTTCGAGTTGTTCCCAAAGACTGGCAGTTTTCGGCTTTAACGGTTCACTAAGTGAGGAAAATTTTTGGGGAGCTGGGTTTAGTCGTATAACCAATTCTGTCGCCTCACTCTGGCAAACGGCAATGAGAGACGTTAAAGATAAATATATGATCGCTTTTTTCATGGTCGCTCCTTCAATACCCCTACTATTTAAAACTCATGTAATTTATCAATTTTGAGTTGTAATTAATATATTTAATTTAACATTAGTTGATAATTATATGCAACTATTAGTATATATAAAAGTTGGTTGCAAGGGCTTTTAATAGTCAATGTTGGGAATGCATGGGCTGCATTTTGTCACATAAGGAATATGTTCATAAAATTGGAAATTTAGACAAAGCGAGCGAATGCCTATCACACATTGACGCCTAAATCTCTTAAATCTAACCGACATTGGGCAGCATTCATAAATTGCATTCCCTTCAATCCTATTGCTTGTGCTCCCATTACGTTTTTATCAAGGTCATCAATAAAAAGCGTTTCTTCAGGCACAAGAGAATAAGATTCTATAAGAGTCTTATAAGGTAGCGGAGAGGGTTTCAGCGCACCAATTTCACCTGAAACTACAATCCCAGAAAACTTTTGAAAAAAGTCATATCGAGTCTTCAAATAACTGACAATTTCAATCACATTGTCAGTTATAGAATATAAGGGGTAACCTTGATCATAGAGTTCCTCAAGAAGCTCGATGCTCCCCTCTAAGGGAACGAGCGACTCTCTCACCGCAATCATAAGATTTTCAAGTGTTTCTTCAGGAATACCTAACTGCTTCTTATAAATCTGAATCACTTCTTTTTCTGTCAACTTTCCCAAGTTCAAATCAAACCAAACTGAGGATTTGAATAACTTAAGCATTAATTCGTCCGACGATCGTTCTTGATTGAAAAAATGGCGAACAATGTCCTGCGGTGACCATTTTATCAAAACATTTCCGACATCAAACACTATATTTTTAATAGTCATGCTTACCCTTTTCTCCTCATAATTTTTTATCAATCAAGCGAACCCAAGCTTCCCAGTCACGAGCCCCAAGATCATCTTCAAAACTTAAAAGATCTTTAGCAGTTTTCTTGCCTATATCAGAATCGAGAATGACAACATCTCTATTCATACTGAGCGTCAAACACTGTGTTTGACAGGCTTTTTGTAAATGATAGGTATAAAATAGAGCTTCCTTGATCGTTCGACCACTCGTAATCGAACCATGATGCCGCAGCATAAGGACAAATTTGTCTTTCAAATCCAGAGCCAATTTTCGCCCTTGAGTTGTCATGTCTAGTGCCAACGAATCATAATCATGATAATTTACATGATCATAAAAATGAAGTGCCCATTGATTAATAGGCATAAGACCTTCTTTCAAAGCAGAAACAGCCACAATTTCTGGAGAATGAATATGAAAAATAGCTTGGATATCGGGGCGAGCTTGGTAAATTGATCCATGAATCACATACCCCGTCTGATTCATATGACTTTCCCGTCCCCCCCTAACAACCCCAGCTTGGGAAACTGTCAAAAGAGACTCAGCCGTTACTTCATTAAACAACTGACCAAACGGGTAAATATGAAAAAAGGCCGGATCTTCAGCGCGAATCGATAAGTGAGCATAGGTATGATCATCTAAACCAAGATGCCCTAAAATACGATAAGCATACATCAAGTCAATTTTGCGGGGATCTAACATAGCGAAACTTCTTTAGAAAGAAAATCATTCCTAAGATGTGCCGTAAGAAAAGTAATTTGTCAAAGGGGTTTTAAAATATTCACCCTAAAGTATTTTCTATCCAAGATTGACAGGAACTCTCAGGATAGATATAGATTGTGATTGACTGTTCATGATATTTTCGTATTGTATACTTGTTTCATCCCGTGTTTTAAACGGGCCTGTAGTTCAGTTGGTTAGAACGCACCGCTCATAACGGTGTTGTCGTAGGTTCGAGTCCTACCGGGCCCACCATTTTTCATTACTTTTATTAATTTTTAATTAAAAAATATATTTTTTACTTTCTTTTCATGGTTTTATTACCAAAAGCACTTGATTATTGCCCCTAAAAACTTATCTTAACTGTTAGAAAACCTTGTTTAAACTTAAAAATGAGGCTGTTTTTATCCGTTAGGGCTAAAGGTGGTGATTCCGATGACCGAACTAGGAAACGAGAATCAAGAAGAAAATGAAGAAGGTGAAGTTTCTTCTGCGGAACAATCCAGTTCAGGAGCAGAAGGAAAATCTCGTTCAAAATCTGCGCAAAATAATATAAAAAACGCTAAGGATTATAGAAAGAAAAAAAAGGACGCGGTACAAGGTAAAGAGAAAGGGAAAGACACCCAAGAAAGCTCAGATGAAGACAAAGGGCACCACGCTGCACAAAAAGCCGAAGGGGATAGTAGTGGTAGCCATAGTCGAGCGGGTCTCCAGAGTGGTCAAACAACTGTACAATTTAACAGTGGTGGGGGTATCGGCGGCGGTAACGCAGGGATGACCTCCTCATTAACCAGCTTGTTAGGCTTATTTGCATCATCTGCAAGTTTAGTACGCGCTGAAATTGGGGCCATATTTAATACAGTCTCTCAAACCGCTAATGTCCTTTTACGGGGGGCATTCCAAACACCAATCACACAATTAGGCAATCTTTTAGGTGATGAGGGTAAAGGAGGCAAAGGATCTACCGTAACAACCTTGGACCAAACTTCAGAAAGTGCCAGTAACAAATTTATTCTTGATCTTTCTAACTCAAGCGGCACACACAATAATAATGGCGCTCAAGATGCACTCACAAGGTTATTAAGAGGCATTAGCACTCAATCATCTGAAACAAATCATGAGGAGGCGCGTCCACCCGCTGTACCCCTCTTTACACCTGTTACCGGCGTTCCCTTTATAGCAACATTTAATTCCAGCAATTTCTTCCCGGGTTCAACTATTAAGTTTGCCTTTACAAATAACGATACGACGACCCCAATATATAGAAATGCAATTAGTGAATATATTGGTGATGCTGGATTACCCGTCACTGATACCTATAGTTACAAAGTCATAAGCCCCGTCCCCGTGTACCCAACCGACACACCAGGTGAAAATGTAATATTTAACACAGGCGTGACAGCTTCTGAACTTGTTCCTCACACCATAATAACCTACTTATCTGATCCCAATATATCAACATCTCTGGCACAAGCAGATTATTCTGAAATATTATCTAATTTAAATGTTGCAGGAATAACATTCACTCCCCAAGGAGATATTTTCGTAAATGTCAGTGTGCCAACATCCGTCCTTGTGAAAATTATTCCAGCGGGAGAACCTGAATCTAATGGACTTGTCGTTCGTATTGATGGTAGCCCTGTCGCCCCCATAAGCCAGAATAATGCACCTTACTTTGCCCCAAGTATTAACCGATCAGGTGACTCCGCCTATGAACCACGTATTCCGGGAGGGATAGTCACGGGCGGCTCGTCTAATGGCGACTCCTATTATCGACAATATTACACTCAAAAATTTATCTACACAGAAAATTCTATTGTTTCACTTGCGGACGTATATCCGAACACAATGGTGGGATTGAGAGACGGAAATGGTCAATTTCAACAAACTTTCTTCAATCCCTCTAGTGGGGATACAACTATAGTTGGCAATGGAGAACTATTATTAATTGGACATCCCCAACTTCCTGGTATTAGTTATTCCGTCGGCACCTCTCAAACCATCACATATTTATATGAAAAAACAACATATGATGAAATCATTAATGGTCAACAAACTGCCACTAATGCCTTTTATTCTCAAACCAACCCAACCATTCTTACCTCAACACCCCTTGGAAATTTCTTTAATGGGTTTAATTTTCCAGATACGGCTAATAACGTAAACACTTACAGCTTACCCAGTAGCTTGATTTTTCGTCATTCTGGATCTTCTCTTACGACAATTCCAACAGAAGCTACCTATGGAAATTTTGCAGGATTTAAGGTTCCAAGTACATCCATAACAGAATATTCAGCCATCTTTTTGCCTCAAGGTTCAACGACAGATCATATTACCTTCGGGGGCAATGTCTTGGATGTATTCGGTACTAAGTATGGTGAAGGTGATGCTCTTATAATTCATATGTCTACAAATACAACGGCCTCAACTGGATCTGAGAATATTATTACATTTGGTGGCAATACGCTTGCTGGATTCGGTAATGCGTATGGAGACATGCAAACACTTTATATGGACTCAGTCACCGGAGCAAATCATAGCTCAACAATTGCCACCAACCTCATATTTTTGGGGAATATTCTGGATGTCGATAAGGGTGTTGATAGTATTCTTTTTCCTCACCTCGAATCTCTAATCCTTTCCAAAGATTTAACAGACGATAGCAATATTCACTTAACTTTTAAAAATAGTATTATCACTGGGAATGTGGGAAGCGATCAATTTAATGATAACATAAATAATTTGGGGGACCTCTATGACACTACCATTTACAATGGTTTTATTAAGGGCGTAACTGTTAGCGCGTCTTCATCTGATCAAGTGACTATCATTGCTGGCAACAACTCCATTACTTGGGGGACGAATATTTACACAGGGGGACATACAACCCTAAACCCGGATGGCAAAGATAGTTATAATTTCACTCTTATTGGTGACATGGACAACAATCCTATTAGTGAAGGTCATGCGATCATCACTGACTTTAAAATGAGCACAGACAGTATTAATTTTCAAATAACACCAAATCTTTTTAGAGCATTTGATCAACTCCATATAAAAAACATTGATATATCCAATTTAAATGCGAGTGCAACTTTTAGTTCTGGCCCTATCTCAAATCCAAATATCGCAAATTATGATCTTGGTTCAGGAACCCGTATCCAATTTGCGGGGGGCGGCTCTTTATCTTTGGAAAATATTAATATTAGCTCTTTTTCTGAAATTTCTAATATTTCACTAAGCATGAAGCTTACTTATCGACCTGTTGAGTCTCTCATCACTGCTCCTCAACAACCATTGGTATACTCTGGGTCAAATTTTAATACCCCATCGCACTTTAATGAACTTGATAATTTTTTTCAAAATTCTTTATTGGCAACCTATTCGACGGTTATTCCCTCAACTGCCTATAATCCTGGGATTATAAGTCAAATAACACCCACACAAGATTTCACCTTCAATGGAACCATGCTTCAAAATGGAACAAAAACTGTCTTAACTTTTCCGAACTTTTATACCAACCCTGCCGATACGGGCAATGTGACTATTGATCAGTTTGGAACCATTACCGTTACCACATCCACACCAATACTCGAACAACTTGAAATTACAGCAACAGATCAGGCTGGGCATAGCACAACAAGCTCTTACCTATTTGGGTTCTTAGATGCTCCCATCACAACAGTAGCTGCAGGTGATACTTACGTTGGAGGAATAAACCTAGGTGGAGTAGGAAATATTCTATTAGGAACTGGCTCAACACTTATAGGCACAAGTGTGGACCAAAATGTACATTCATCTAATAATAGTATCTTCAATTTAGGAAGTAGCGCCTTAATTGTTGATACCGCAGGAGGCGCTACCGCCTACGGTGACTTCGCTCGGTTAAACTTCACTGTTCAAGGAATTGATGATGCTCATCTCTCCTTAAGCAACCCCAATGCCTCGATATCTACAATTGGAAACACATATAATATTGGTGCCAATGCCTTTAACGTAATTGGAACAACATTTGGAGTCGCCGAAACCCTTACCATTACGGCTGAAGGGGCCGATAATGTAAGAGTTTCCGTTAGTCGTTTAAATCCTATTTCTCTTCATGCTGATGCCTCTGGCCAATTTATAGGAAATACCTTTAATTTTAATCAACAAACAATTTATGGTGCGGGCACTCTAACGGGGTATATCGATACGATTGCTATAAATTTGACGGGTGGCACGACTGTCAATGGGACAAGCCCTTTCGATATAATAGGTCGAGGCACGTTAGTCCCATCAAGTTTAGATGTTTCTGCAGATGTAAATAATAATACTTTTAATTTTGCCCCAACAACAATTATTGTTCGAGGAGATAGCGTCGGACAAACTACAACCGTTGTAGGAAATGTTGAGACACTTAACATAACGACAAAACCGGGTAATATTTCAAATACAAGCTCAAATCTTACCGTCAACTCCTCAGCTACATTTTCTGGCAACATGTTTGTGTTTGAAAATTCCTATCTTCAAGGAGGGGCAGGAAATACAATATTTTATGGTCATATTAGCAATTTAGGAGATCCGTTTGGCTATGGAAATCCCTCCAATGCTTTTGGGTATACAGGGTTTGTGAGTGGCGCTAACGTCGTTATTTCTCATAATGATGAAAATCAAATTGTTGTAACAGATAAAAATAATAATTCAATAACCTATGGAAATAATACCTATACCGGGGGCACAGGGCATAATATTTATAATTTTACCATTGCGCAAGATTCATTTGGCCTCCCTATCATGCAAGGTCATGATACAATAACTAATTTTAATCCCAATACGGACACCATTGTTTTTCACATTGAGTCAAATCTTTTTGCAAGATTGGGAATGACAATTGGTACGGATCAAATCACACAAATTCTCAATGCAGAAAAATTTGGAAGCTATTATACGATTACGGGAAGTACATATCAATTCGTTGGGGTTGGAGGGGACAATGGCTCCCTAACTTTAGGAGGTGGCTTATTTGCTCCATCAAGTACTTTTCTCCTTCTTGATGCGACTTATTCGAATGTTCCTATTCAATTTATATCCACAGGCTCGACCTATGTTCCTCCTACAATTAATCCCATACCTGCTGACTTTGATCCCGTCAAAGTTAATGTATCAATCCCTTATGCTTTTGGAGGGTTTTTTGTGGGAGATCCCTCCATTGTGCAATACTCCGTTCGGGGGGGAGCGGCAGGAGAAATTTCTTTGCCGAGTACAACGCAGTTGGGCGTTACTACCTTCGTTATTGAAGGAACTGTGGATAATGGAATAACTTTTAATTCCGAAGGAACACTCGTTGTAAATCTTGAACCCAACAAACCCATAGATACTTACCTTACTGTTGGTATATCTGACGGCATTAGTCCGTCTCAAAATCTACCTACAGTTCACATCTTTGCAATCGCCTCAACCGATGGTCTCATCCATAACGGGCCCATTGACCCTCAAGACCCAACCATAACCGCAACGGACATAACCTATTCGTCTTATGCTTTTGAAACCAAAACACCGGGCAACACAATTGTTGCGAGTGGTAATGATCTGAACTTTGACCCAACTACAAATCCAACAAATGCGGCCTTAAAAATTAATTTTGGTTCAAACTTAATTTATGATGTGAGTAGTTCTACATCAGGTTCAGTGACAACGGGTCATACAGCAGTGGGTAACATAAATAATATTAATTTCACAAATATAGGAACAACCCCCAATAGTTCACTAAATGACCAAATAATTTTCTTTAATAGCAACCTGTTTAACGTCAATGCATTTGATACAAATGCAAATACCAATGGAGCAGGTATATACGGTAATAATCAAACATTAACCATGAAAGCTGCGGGTAACTTAGTTGCATCCACTACAGGCGGCCCTATAACAATTACACCTATTGATAATACAATCAAAGGGAACTCCATTACTTTTTCAGATAATAAGGAATATGGCAGCGGTAATCTTTATGGAAACATGAGGAGTCTTTCCCTCATTCTTGTTGATCCAACACCCGTTATGGTTTCCAATCCATTGTATGGAAATGCATTTATTCAGGGAAATATATTTAATTTTGGTTCTAATACGTTAATTAGCCAGCCTGTCAACACCACCTTCGCAGGTTCAGCTAATCTTTACACAAGTGTTGGAACTCTCATTATGGCCAATCAAGAAACTTCGGCCTTTCCCCGTACAGGAACAAGTCTAATTGGTGGAACTCTATCCACTGATGGCAATATATTTACATTCAAAAATAGCACCTTAATTGCGGGAGCGACGCCAACCCACTTTTATGGCGATATCGCTGATTTATCAAGAACAAGCTTTGTTTCGCAAATTGTAACAATCATGAATCCGTCAGTCGGCCATGTCTCTATAATGGACGCTAATCATAATGTTATTAATTGGGGCAATAATACCTACATAACCCCTTCAACTGCCGGCAATAATCCCAATATTTATACTTTTACAATTTTTTCCCTGGGAGATGTATATGGGGCAATGCAAGGAAATGTGACCATAAATGGTTTTAGACCCACTTTGGATACATTAAACTTCCAGGTGGCTCCCGGTCTATTTAAATCATTAAATACAAATTACGATCGCACTTTAAGTGCGAGTGAATTAAATACCCCCGGCTTTACAACTTTCAGCTCCCAATCAGGAGATAGTGTCCTTTCTTTTACCCCATCTTTAAATGCGGGATCCATAACATTAGCCGATATCCCCAATATTACAAGTTATAATTCGTTAATAGTAACCGTTGATGTTTCTTATCCAATTGCTCCCGTTACTGTTGCCCCGTTTACGAATGCAAACCCCAATCCCCTTATCCTATCATCAACTGGTGGCACTATAGGAAATGGTATTTATTATCTAGAATTAGATAATTATTTCCAAAATGTAGATATTGCAAACGCTGATTCAACTTATACCGTCACAAATTATTTTGATAACACCTATACAAATGCTTTAGCATCATCGGGTATTACATTCCCACAACTTGCTTTGAATACGTCGGCTATTTCTTTCTCAGCCAATCACTTTGGAACAATCACTGTAACCGACACAACAACACCGAATACCCCAATCTTAAGTCCAGTGATCATTGAAGCCAACGATCCTCATTTTTCAACTAATCATCCGATTCTAAGCCCTCTTTTGGTTGGAGTATTTGAATCCACAGGCAACATTACCTCTGATACAAACCTTCAACCTGATAACCTCGGAATTACAAGATTTATAGGGGAAGCCTCAAGACCAACATACTTTCAAGGTCAGGCCAGCAATGAAGTTATCATAGGAAATATAGATCCTATAGATGGATCAACTGATTATACCTTTGCTCCCTCTGCTGGAGCCCACAATTTTTTTGGTGGCACCACATACGGCAGCCAATTATATAGCAATACTGCTGCTGCTTTTGGGGGCAATATGTTGATCAATACCACGCCTGGCACGACGGCTTATGGCAACTTTGAAAATATTATTATTAATTTATCAAACACAAATACATCATCGTTTTTGAACGTCAATAATTACGTTGCGCAATTTGGTCAAAATGTTTTCAATGTTACCGGAACAGTCTATGGGGTAGCTGATAACTTCATCTTCAATCAATATCAACCCTCGACCTTAGGTTTTTCTCCATTTGAAAATACATTTAACGGAACTTTTGTTTTTGGATATACTCCAAATCCTACGTTTTCTTCTATCGGGTCATACGGAAGTCAAACAATATATGGCTCAGGAACTATTTACGGGGTTTTGAATACCCTTGAAATTGGATCGCATAATTCTGTATCTGATGTGGATTTTAATTTTGCCAATACTCAAGTCGCAATTATGGACGATCAATATAGTACTATTTATTCAAGTTTAGACAGATTAATAATTGATACTTTAGATGATGATGTCACAGTAACGTTCGGGAATACGATTGCTATTGGTGGCTCTGGTGGGGCTAACTTTTATCCTGCCATCAATGATATGTCCTCAACACCATTCTGGACAGATACTGCGATAAATGTCTCTCGTTTTGGAACGTTATTACAAATGCAAGATAGCCATAATAACATTATAAATTGGGGGCAAAGCCAAATTTTCTTAAAGAGTGGTAGCAACAATATTATTAACGTAACTTTATTAGATGCAACACCCGATCTCTTCTCGAGCTCAACAATTAATCCTGTACTTGCTGGGAATCTAAATATCACGAATTTTGATCCTAATCATGATGTTATTCGATTTAACTTATCTCAACCCCTATACGAATATCTTCTTTCTAAAGGTCCAATAACAGGAGCATCCTTAAACGAGTTTAACAGTTTAGAGCCAAATCTTATTAATATGCAAAACACCGGCGGCGATGAACAAATTACCTTTACATATGGTTCCACAATAAAACTTATGGGCTATACGACGGGCGCATCTTTAGCCCAATTTGGTGCTGACGCCTTCCAATTGGGAACAACTTTTAATGGAACAGCTGCTACGCTACCAGGTACTTCTAATGTAGCCCCAAATGCACAAAGTACATTTACATTCACGGTGCCGAGCAATTCAGCATCTGATTTTTCGCTTTTTCAAGAGTATGATCAAATTTCTAACTTTGATACGAGTGCAAATACTATACAAATCACTTTGAATCAAAAACTTTACGATCTTCTCCAATCAAGCTACATGTTTGGAGGAACAACAGATTTCAGAAGCATTATTGAATCTAGTGCCTCAACAAGTTTGGGCGGTATCACGATTAGCAAAACAGCCGCACAATTTGATTCATCAAATAATATAACTTTTGACTCGTCTCTTAATTTCCAGACAAATGGCGTAACATCAGGCACGGTAGTTTTACACAATGTTGATATAACAAATTTATCTGATCTAGGCTCTCAATTGAGTTTTGGACAAGTGGGTGTAACCGGTCAAAGCGATACTTTCTCATTTATCATTCCTTCTGGCATCACCAATGATCTCTCATCTTTTGCTAATGTAACTTACGTTACCCATTTTGATACGGGGACTACGCACGACTATTTACAATTAATACTACCTACAGCTACGTATCTAGCTTTAAGTAGCGATGGCACGTTAAATGGTACAGTCACAGCTGCTCAATTACAAGCAGCCGGACTCACTGTCACAACAGGAACTGCCACAACCCCAACAATTATAGATTTTCCGGGAATTAATAATGAGATCAGATTAGAAGGAGTTACAAACATAACAAGTGCAAATCTTGATAATTACTTGCACGTGGGTTATGTCGAACAAGGCACAACTGGTCAGGATATTTTCAGCTTCACGATTCCCTCTGGAAATAGTCTGGGAGCTTTCACCCAGTTTGATCACGTTTTGAATTTTGATTCTAGCCAAGATATTATTCAGCTTGTTGTGCCGAAAGATGTCTATTATTCAATAAATGAAAATGGTCTCCTAACCCCTACTGAAATAATTAATGCCCTTGCAACAAATGCCTCTACAACGGTCGGTGGGATTTCAGTCACTCAACATGCCGCCCAATATCTAGACACCAGTTTGAACAACATTGATACTGTGTTAAATTTTTCAAATTCCAATGGTGTTGAGGGAGCGATTACTCTTCACAATGTGAATTCAAGCTTAGGGACAAACTTTCATTTTGGGTTTACTCAAGACATCGATCAATTAAGTAATAATACAATTACGTTTAATACAATTGATAGAGGAAACGGGTTTGGTAGCTTTACTCAATATGATCATCTCACCAATTTTGACCTCGGCGGCTCTGATAAACTACAATTTGCTTTATCCGAAAATCTTTACAATCAGATCAGCCAATCTGGTACTTTAGATAGCTTCGGAATAGCAAACTACCTCGATACTCAAAGCATAAATGGATCAGTGGGTAGTATAGTCGCTCAAACAAGTGGCGGATCCACTGTGCTTACATTTGGGTCTAATTCCCAGCAATCCGGATCTATCACTCTTGATAATTTTATCCTTTCCCAAGGTAAACTAGCAGAACTGGGAACACACATAGAATTTGGTAAACTTCTTCAAGGAACATCAGGTACAGATTTATTTTCAGTAAGCGCTTCCGCTGGCAATCCTTCTGATTTATCTTCTTTTAAGGAATTTGATCACATCATCGACTTTGACAATAGTGCTGACAACTTACATATTAATATTTCAACAAGTCTTTATGATACGATTGATCATTTTCTAAACCCATCTCCATTAAATGTTGGCACAACGACGAATGCTCAATTAATTGACGCTTTAGCCACAGGTTCTGCAAATGGGCACGCCCTAAATACTCAAATAAATATCGTTGAAGTCAATGCACAATTTCCTGTCACAAACGCGCCGATAGATACTATTCTACAATTTGTGAACCAAGGAAATATAAGTGGCTCTATAACTCTCCACAATGTCAATTTAAATGGCTCACTGACAAATCTCAATAATTTACTCATTACTCATTCATAAATTTTCCCCAAAGCATCTTGCTGTTACCCTTGTTGTTCTTTACTATTTGATCATTAATGGGAGAATAGCATGGCACCTCACAGCGGTTTTTTTACCCTGCTCACACAAAGGCGCTTTGCTCCTTTATTTTACACTCAATTTCTAGGGGCCTTTGTCGATAATGTTTTTCGTAATGCTTTAATCATTCTCGTCACATACAATGAAACATTGGCGCAAGGATATGATAGACACCTCACTGTGACTCTCTTAGGAGGTCTGGTCGTTTTACCATTTTTCTTATTTTCAAGTCTTGCGGGTCAACTAGCCGACCGTTATGAAAAATCAAAACTTGTTATGTTTTACAAAGCAATAGAAATAATTGTAATGGCATTAGGGATATATGCTCTCCTATCGCAATCCTTGCTGTTACTCTTGCTCATTTTCTTTCTCAATATGACTCAAGCTGCATTTTTTGGACCCATTAAATATAGCATTCTCCCCCTTTATTTAAAAAAAGGGGAGCTCCTTCATGGGAATGCAATGATCGAAAGCAGTACCTTTCTAGCAATTTTATTAGGGTCTATTATGGGAGGGATTGCTGTTTCCATACCCAACTATGGTATTTACATTATCAGCACTATTTTACTCTTATCTTCCATTGCTGCCTTCGTTTCCTGTTGTTACTTACCAAAAGCTAATGCGGCTGATCCTCACTTGAAAATAAATTTAAATTTATTGACAACAAGTTTCACCCTTATCCGTTTAACGGCCCAAAACCGCACTCTCTTTTTATCTATTATTGGTATTTCATGGTTTTGGGTAGTTGGAGGTATTTTCCTAACTCAAATTTCCATTTATGGGAAAGAAGTCTTAGGGGGAAATCAAAGCCTAGCCTCCCTATTTCTTATTCTCTTTACTATAGGTATTGGGCTAGGTTCCTTTTTATGCACTCATTTAAGTAAAGGGAAAATTGATTCCCGGCACATTATTTGGGGAGCCTTGGGAATGACTCTGTTTATTGTCGACCTGGTCATCGCAAGTCATTTTGTTAGTCTCAACGAACCCGATTATATTGGAATTAATCAATTTCTATTCCACAGCAATACTCTTTTCAACAATTGGCGCATCACTCTTGATCTCATGATGATTGCTGTTTGTGGAGGCCTTTATACAGTCCCATTATATACCCTTCTACAAGTTGAATCTGATACAAAGGTGAGATCCAGAGTCATTGCCGCCAATAACATTATGAATTCCTTTTTTATGGTGGTTTCTACTCTCATCACGATGATTTTGGTGTCTTTCAAAATCCCTATTCCCCATATATTTTTAATAACGGGTTTGGTCAATCTTATTGTAATCGGTCGTATCGCCCGACTGGTACCCGAATCTGTAGTTCAGTTATTCTTTCATGGTCTTCTAAAATTTCTTTTTCGAGTAGAAATTAAAGGACTACAGAACTACCATAATTCTGGAAAAAGAACTTTAATCATTGCAAATCATACGTCTTTTCTTGATGGATTATTGATTTTTGCATTTATTCCAGAACGCCTCAATTTTGCTATTTACAGTCACTACATTAACAAGTGGTGGATTCGAATTATGCGCGGAAGTATAAATTTATTCCCTCTAGATCCGACAAACCCACTGGCAACGAAACATCTCATAGATTTTTTGCGCCAAGACCGCAAATGCGTCATATTTCCCGAAGGACGCATCACAGTAACGGGATCATTAATGAAAATTTATGATGGCCCCGGGATGGTTGCCGACCGGGCGGAAGCCACCATCTTGCCCATTCGTATAGAGGGAGCACAATATTCTTTCTTTTCTCACTTACGAGGTGTTGTCCGACGAAAATTTCTCCCCCAAATTACGCTTACTATTTTGCCGTCTCAAATCATTAGCGCACCCAAAAACCTTAAAGGTAAAGAACGTCGAAAAATCATGAGTAGTAAGCTCTATGATATTATGGTTGGTATGATATTTGAGACATCACCCTATGAAAGAACTTTATTCAGTACTTTTATTGAAGCGGCCAAAACTCATGGTATGAGAAGGATTATTGTAGAAGATAGTCAACGTGATCCTCTCACGTATCGCCAAGTTCTTATGCGTTCTTACATCTTGGGTCATTACTTAGAGAACAGAACGGTGCCTGGAGAACGTGTGAGTATTCTATTACCAACGTCTATTGCAACTCTTATTAGCTTTTTTGCCTTACACAGTATTGGTCGCGTTCCAGCTATGTTAAATTTTTCTCTTGGATTGCAAAATTTACAAGAGGCATGCAATTTAGCCCGAACAAGACTTGTGATCACCTCCCGACGATTTATCGAAATTGCTCATTTAGAAGATATTGTAGAAAAATTATCGCAACACGTTCAAATTTTATATTTGGAAGATGTCCGCACCGATATTGGATTATTTGCGAAAATACGAGGTCTAATCGCTGCACATTTTCCTGAATTTTTTCACCGTTTTCTCTATCATACCATAAAACCAGACGATCCTGCCGTTATCCTTTTTACATCAGGCTCTGAAGGAACACCCAAGGCCGTTGTTCTCAGTCACACAAATATTAATGCCAATCGATTTCAAGTTACCTCTACCATTGATTTTAACGCACAAGACATAGTTTTAAATGTTCTTCCTATGTTCCATTCCTTTGGTTTAATGGGGGGAACTTTAATTCCTTTATTCCAAGGAATTCGGGCTTTTTACTATCCGTCTCCCCTACATTATCGAATGGTGCCCGTAACCGCCTACGACATTAATGCGACCATTTTCTTTGCAACAGATACCTTCTTAAGTCGCTATGCAAGGCTGGCTCATCCTTATGATTTTTATGCAACACGCTATGTATTTGCCGGGGCCGAAAAACTTCAACCTGAAACTCGACAAGTCTGGATCGAACGTTTTGGTATTCAAATCCTTGAAGCTTACGGCACTACAGAAACATCTCCGGCCTTATCCATGAACACACGTATGTATAATAAGATTGGAACTGTTGGTCGTTTCTTGCCGGCTATCCAGCACCGTCTACGACCTGTTGAAGGAATATCGCAAGGGGGGCAATTACTAGTGAAGGGTCCAAATATTATGTTGGGCTACATCAATCATGATACAAGTCGCATTATTCCCCCAAGATCTGATTTTGAAGAAAACAATCACTCTTCAAGTACTGGATGGTACGATACGGGTGATATCGTTTCGGTGGATGAACAGGGATTTGTAACAATATTGGGACGTGTTAAACGGTTTGCTAAAATTGGGGGAGAGATGATCTCTCTTGTATACATTGAAGAAATCATCAATACTTTTTGGCCAGAAAGTCAGCACGTACTTCTTGCATTTCCTGACCCAAGAAAGGGAGAAAAACTTGTGCTTTTAACGACGGGATCCCTGTCCCGTGAGGAAATTACCACCCATCTTAAATCTCAAGGGCTTACAGAATTGAATTTTCCGCGACACGTATTTTACACGGATCAAATTCCTCTCTTAGCAACAGGAAAAGTGGATTTCCCCCAGGCAAAAATCCTAGCAGAGAATTTTATGGCAAGAGATAGCCAAATAGGATAAATATTTTTAATCCTACGGCCTCTCGATAGAAAATTATGGAACACATTTTGCTTTTGCGAGCATTTCCGGAAGAATAGAAATTTCCATTATTTTTGCTACCTGCGCTTTTTTAGCGCATACTGCCAATACTAGATAATTTTTTATTATAATCAAACATTTAACAATAAGGCTTCATCTTTATAATTATAATTTAATTGATAATTAAAATTAAATTATTGATATTAGTTTCTCTATAAGATATTCCATTTTATGTAAATAAGTAAAAATTTTATTAGCTTATTTCTTAATTATTATGCCATTTAAGGCTTTGGATCATCTATTAAAAATAGGGAGATTTATATGAATAAAGTTAATTATGAATCAAAAATAAACCAAATGTTTGCTCCAATTTTTATTGGTAAATAATACTAGGAATAGTTCATTAAAATAACTTAGAAGATTTTTCCGAAAAACAAATAATTATATTGTTTTATTGTCATGACTGCAATACCGATACTAAATTTTTTTTAGTCTTAGACGATAATATTTTTTGCTAAACATTAAGAATTCGTTATTATTTTTAAATTAATATTGTTTTGTATATTTATTAATAAGAGGAATTTCTAAGTGGATTTTAATTTAGAGCATCTCCGATCTTTTATTATTGTCGCCCGCACAGGTAATCTGAGTTCAGCAGCGAAAGAGCTTGGAACTACACAACCAAATCTTGGTCGTCAAATGACTGCGCTAAGCAAAGAAGTTAATATAACTCTATTTTCTCGTCATTCACGCGGAATAACACTAACAGAACAAGGGGAGGAATTTCTCAAAGTATGTGAAGAGATTATTGGTGATTTTGTTCAAAAAACAGATATTATTCGAGAAAAAACATCGGAACCGCAGGGAACCCTTCGGATAATGATGGGAGTAGGTGCATCACAAATAATCTTAGACCACCTTTCTCCCTTTATTCATAAGTTTCCAAAACTTTGTTTTAGATTTTCATCCATAACCGACATTTTTCAATTTAAAATCGGAGATGCTGATATTGGTATTATGCCGGTATCATCATCTGACCCAGACTTAATTCAACACCATCTATACGATATGGATTTAAGAATTTATGCTTCTCCACATTATCTTGCCAAACACTCTCTGCCTAAGACACTTGAGGATTTATACGAGCATAATATGGTTGTTTATATTGGCGACACGCCAGAAATCACAAAATCTCTCTCCCTTCACTTAACTGGCAACCCTTCTAGAGATTCTAAATACAAAAACCTTATTGAAGTTAATAATGGATTATCTCTACGTAAAACTTTATTAAATGGTTTAAGGATTGGAAGTTTTTGGTATGAGGAGGAACTTTTAAAACAAGGAGTTCTTGTAGATGTATTTCCAAACATGCCAAGTCGCAGTATTCCTCATTATTATACGTATCATCGCCGTTTAGAAAACTCTCCAAAAGTACATGTCTTTCATGAATTTATGAAGGAAATTGTCAAACCATTCCAAATGATAGCCCCTGCTAATAAAAAGTAATATTACAAAAATTTTTATGTACTTCATATTTGAGATAAAAAACAAGTATATTAAAATTTAACACAATAAAAAGTGACAAATTTATTCTCTGTATTCTAGATAGAAAATTATGGAACACATTTTGCTTTTGCGAGCATTTCCGGAAGAATAGAAATTTCCATTATTTTTGCTGACCGCGTATTAATGACCAAATCAAGTTGATGATTCACTTCTATGGGTATATCTGAAGCTTTTTCTCCTTTAAGTATTCTGGCAACTAACTGACCAGCCTTATAACCCATAGCTTTATGAGACGGTGCATGAACAGCCAAAACACCTCTTTCAGCTGAATCATAATCCGGTGTAAAAATAGGTATTTTATTTGTACGCCCTAAGGCCACAATTCCATCAATTGAGGCCATCGCCGTATTATCAAGAGGGATAAAAATAGCATCTGCTTTCCCAATTAAACTGGTAGCTGCCATAAGAGTGTCTGCTGTTCTTGCGGTTGTTGCATAAACTAAAGAATACCCCATTTCAGGGGCAAGCTTTGCTAACTTTTCTACAGCTTTAGAAGAATTAGCTTCTCCCGGATTATAGAGAACACCGATAGTTTTAACAAAAGGGGCGATTTTTTGAATGAGCTCCAATTGAGGTCTCAAGGGCATTCCGTCACTCACACCTGTTACATTTTCTTTGCCCTTATCAAGAGATGACACAAGACGTGATTCTAAAGAATCAGTTACTGCCGTAAAAACCACAGGAACATTATGTTTGGCCATCGGGCGAATGAGACTTTGCGCTGAAGGGGTGGAAATACCAATTGCCACCGCTGGCTTCTGACTAACAAAGCCATCAGCAATTTGACTTGCCGTCGCAATGTTACCTTGAGCATTTTGATATAAGAGTCTCATTGTCTTACCGTCCTCAAAGCCTGAATCATTCAAGGCCTTGATGATACCTTCACGTTCTTTCGTTAAGGCATCATGATCAACAATTTGCGTAATCACAACAAGGGGCAATTGAGAAGATTGGGGCACATCATCTGCCCAAATACTTCCCATTATCAATAAGAAACAGAGAATAAAAAAATGATGAAAGTTCATGCCCCGCCTCCGCTTTGTTCTGAAAGCTTTTTCTTCAAAGATTCTGGGACTTTAATTCCAAGAGATTCAGCAATCTTATTATTTAAATCAACGTTTACATTTGCGGGATATTCTATTTGCAAATCAGAAGCCTTTGCTTCACCTCGCAAAATTTTAGCAATCATACGGCCTGTTTGACGGCCAATTTCATATTGATCTGCACCCAAAAGTGCTAAGGCGCCACTTTCTATAAGATTACCATCACTTGCAAAAAGCGGGATTTTATTGTCACGACAAATTTGCCCAATGCCATTAATAGCTGCTAATGCTGTATTATCATTGTTGATGAAAATTGCATCAACTTTACCAATCAGACTTTGAGCCGCACTCGTCACTTCACTTGTTTTCGAAGCTGCTGCAGGTACCAATTCTAGCCCTTTCTTCTTACTATCATCTTGCATTTGGGTCAGAAGACTCGCTGAATTTGCTTCCCCGGGGTTGTAAACAACGCCGATTTTTTGGGCGTTAGGTAAAATTTTCATGATGACATCAAATTGATCTTTGGGGGGAACAAAGTTTGAAACTCCTGTAACATTTCCCATTATTTTTGCCCCTTTTGGATCTGTCACAGAAGCAAAAACCACAGGTATTTTTCTGTCTCGCGATGCACTCAAAGCAGCTTGGGCAGCCGTTGTCCCAATCCCAATAAGTAAATGAACTTCTTGCCCTACAAATTTCTGGGCAACTTGGGTAGCAAGCGCCGGGTTTCCTTGTGCAGAATCCCAAGACCATTGTAAATTTTCTTTAAAACCAAGTTGGGTTAATTCATCACGAATTCCTTTGCACGTTGCATCTAGCGCCGGATGTTCAATGACCTGAATAACACCAATTTTATAAAGGGTGGTGGGAAGAGATGACGTTGCACCAAAAGTCATTGCAATTGGTAGTATTAAAGCAATAATCGTTTTTATAACTGTTCTAAAAGCCATAATAGGGACTCCATTTTAAAATTCGTTTTTCCATTATTTCGTTCATTCTGATTGGACAAATCATAAGTGTTATGATGGGGTTCCATAATTTTCTCTCCTATTTCTTAATAACAAACTTTGCACGTTTTACAGTAGCTTCGGGAAATATAATCTTTAGTTCTTCTGCTGTATCTTGGTTTAAACTCACCTCAATTTCCGCAGGCGTTTCTACGGATAATGTTTGAAGATTTACCCCTTTCAAGATTTTAGCCACCATCCTGCCGGTTTGTCGTCCCAACCCATATTGACAATGAGCGATGGTTGCAAGACATCCTTGTCTAACGGACTCAGGATCTGAAGAAATAATGGGAATAGTATTGATTTGTGCTATTTTTAAAAGAGACTCAAGCGCCGCAACAATGGTGTTATCATTGGGAATATATATAACATCAACCTTTCCAATTAACGATCTCGCAGCAGCCGTCACCTCTACCATATTAGAAGCCGTTGCGCGAACGAGAGTCATCCCCTTTTTCTCTATGTTTTGTTCAAAAATTTTGAGAACAGCAAGAGAATTGGACTCTCCCGGATTATATATTGTTCCCACTCTCTTCGCATTGGGTAATATATCTTGTAAAAGAGACACCTGTTCCGCCACAGGAGGTAAGTCTGATACCCCTGTAATTCCCTGACCCGCCTTATCCATACTCGGCACTAACTTTGCCCCTATCGGATCATTGACGGCTGCAAAAACCACGGGAATGTTATGATTTCGAGCCACTGCATAGATTGTTTGAGTTGAAGGCGTTGTAATGGGAACAATAATTGTGGGGTTTTGACTCACAAATTTTTGGGCAATCTGTGTTGCCGTTGCGATATTTCCGTGGGCATTTTCAAACAAAAAATCACAGTCAATTTTTTGTATCGCCAACTCATCTTCAATTCCATTACGTATGAGATTCAAAGAAGGATGGGGCACAATTTGCGTAATAGCAACGAGGGGCTTTTTCCCCGGGGATGAATTTGTTCCTGCAGCACATGATATTGCTACTGAAACGAGAATAACACTACGCTGAATGATATTTTTAAAACGATAACTTTTCATAATCTTTCCTTACATTTTTAAAACAAAACATTAACAACCTATAAATCACCGATGGTGATAGGCCCGCCAATGTCCGTAATAAAGATGTAAAGACTGAATCACAAAAAATTCCTTTGAACAAAACCAAGTTTACACCATATTATTTGGTGAAGGTAAGTCATAATGTCAAGAAAATATTTACCAATATCCCGCAGCGCCTTAATTTTAGCGAAACAGCTCTTGACTAGATTCATCTCGACAACGTGTTTATACTTGAGTCTTGCTATTTCCCATAGGTCATAGTAAAAACCAAAGGTATTGGTCGCATAGCTCAGCGGTAGAGCACTACGTTGACATCGTAGGGGTCACAGGTTCAATCCCTGTTGCGACCACCATTACTCCCTAGCAACCGTTTTCAGCTCTTGCGTTTCCTCTGGCATTGTATCTATGACTTCAGCTTCAGAGATAGGGCTTTCATCTTCTGAACCTGCCTCACCCTCGGTAGTATCTTCCGCATCATCATGGTCACCCAAAGGAATGCGGCTTACAGCCACGACTTTTTCTTCCTCGCCCACACGGAAAATGGTCACCCCTTGGGTCCGTCGTCCGGCTATGCGGATGTCGTGCACAGGGCAACGAATCAATTGTCCCCCATCTGTTACCAACATAATTTGATCTGTTGGATCAACAGGGAATGAACCAACAACACCACCATTGCGTTCATTGACAATGATACTGTCAACACCCATGCCTCCGCGACCCGTTGTGCGGTAACCATAAGAGGAGCTTCTCTTACCAAAACCTTTTTCCGTAATCGTCAAAATAAATTGTTCGCTGCCCGCAAGCTCTAGAATGCGTTCTGGGGATAGTTTCACAGCCTCTGAAGACCCGTCTTCATCATCCAAACTATCTGATCCCAAAGCATCTTCGCCTTCCAGTCCTCCTTCAAGAGCCTGACGAGCTTTAGCAGCTTGGCGCAAATAAGCATCACGTTCTTCAGTTGAAATAACCATTTGACCCAATATACCCATGGAGATGACTTCATCGTCTTTAGATAAGCGAATACCCCGGACACCATTGGAGTCCCGACCGACGAAGATACGAATATCTGTCATATGGAAGCGTATACATTTGCCTTTTTGAGTGGATAACAATACATCGTCATTTTCTGTACATGTTTGCACGGCAATTAAATTCTCGCCCTCATCCAACTTCATGGCAATTTTACCATTTGCTTTAATATTTAAAAAATCGCTTAAGCGGTTGCGTCGAACATTCCCCTTAGAAGTCGCAAACATCACAAACATCTGATCCCACAGATTCTCCTCTTCCGGTAGGACCATTACTGTCGAAATGGTTTCTCCCTCCGACAAAGGCAGAAGGTTAATCATCGGGCGGCCTCGCGCTTGAGGCGTGGCCAATGGCAGACGGTAGGCTTTCAACTGATAAACGCGTCCAATAGACGTAAAGAACAAAACAGGGCTATGAGTATTGGCAACAAAAACATCACTCACAATATCTTCATCACGGGTGGACATTCCTGATCGTCCCTTACCGCCACGACGTTGTGCTCTATAGGTAGACAATGGCACACGTTTGATGTAGCCATTCAAGCTTACTGTCACAACCATGTCTTCCCGCTGAATGAGGTCTTCCATATCAACATCGGAACCCCCTTCTTCAATCGTGGTCCGTCGCGGTGTCGCGAACTGTTGTTTCATCTCAATCAGCTCGTTACGCAAGATATCCATAACCAACTGGCGAGACGCCAAAATGCGCAAATATTCAGCAATCATATCGGCAAGTTCTTGCAAATCTGCCGCTATTTTATCCCGTTCCAACCCTGTCAAACGGTGAAGACGTAAATCCAAGATGGCTTGAGCTTGCGCATCGGAAAGTCGGTACGTATTCCCCACCACTTCTCGATCGGGTTCAACTAAAGAAATAAGAGCTGCTACGGATTCTGATGGCCAATCTTGTGCCATTAACTGTGCTTTAGCAACTTGCCGATCAGCAGCGGCACGAATCAAGGCAATGATTGGATCAATATTAGCAACCGCAATGGCTAAGCCTACAAAGAGGTGGGCTTTTTCTCGGGCCCGAGCCAGCTCATACCGCGTGCGACGCAAAATAACTTCCTCACGAAATTCGACGAAAGCTTCCAGAATTCTTTTAAGAGGCAATTGCTCGGGTCGACCATGATTAAGAGCCAACATATTGATACCAAAAGATGTTTGTAAAGCCGTATACCGGTACAATTGATTTAAAACAACATCAGGAACAGCATCTCGCTTTAACTCAATAACAACCCGCATTCCTTGACGATCGGACTCATCTCGCAAATCAGAAATGCCTTCAATAATTTTTTCTTTGACCGTTTCGGCGATGCGCTCGATCATGCGTGATTTGTTAACTTGATAAGGAATTTCATCAATGATAATGGCTTCCCGATCTCCCCGAAGCGTCTCAAAATGTGTTTTTCCGCGAATGACGATAGAACCACGTCCCGTACGATAGGCTTCAAAAATTCCCCCGCGCCCCATAATTGACGCCCCCGTTGGGAAATCAGGTCCGGGGACTATGGCGATGAGTTCCTCAACTGTAATGTCAGGATTATCAATAAGCGCACAACACGCCTCTAGGACTTCCCCTAAATTGTGGGTGGGTATATTGGTTGCCATACCGACCGCAATTCCACTCCCCCCATTAACTAATATGTTCGGAAAACGGGCTGGCAGAACTTTGGGCTCAACCATGGAATCATCATAATTGGGCTGAAAATCAACGGTATCTTTATCAATGTCTTCGAGAAGGGCATGAGAGGGTTTACTCAGCCTTGCTTCCGTATAACGGGAGGCAGCAGCAGGGTCGCCATCCATTGATCCAAAGTTTCCCTGTCCATCGATCAATGTCAGTCTTAAAGAAAAATCTTGAGCAAGACGAACCATAGCATCATAAATTGCCATATCACCATGAGGGTGATATTTACCCATAACATCACCCACTGTTCGTGCAGATTTACGATAGGGCCGATTATATTCGTTTCCGGCTTCCTTCATCGCATACAATATGCGTCTATGAACCGGCTTCAACCCATCTCGCACGTCAGGCAATGCACGAGACACAATAACGCTCATTGCATAATCTAAATAGGAGCGTTTCATCTCCTCTTCGATAGCAATAGGCTTAATATCTGATGGCTGAAGGGACGTTGTCATCTTGCTTCTTTCCTCTTAAAAGTCTTCAAAAAAAATTACGATATCACTTCGTTAAAAAGGCACTTCATCATTCAAAGGGGCGCCGCTACCCAGAGGCGCCGAACTCAAACCCGCCCCAAAACCCCCACTGTTTCCCCCAGATGGAAAAGAGTCGTGTTCATAGCTACCTCCTTGATCTTCAACACCCCCACTTCCGCGAGTATCAAGCATGGTTAGTTCACCGCGGAATTTGCCAAGAACAACTTCCGTTGTATACTTTTCCTGCCCTTGTTGGTCTGTCCATTTGCGAGTCTGCAACTGTCCTTCTAGATAAACTTTAGAGCCTTTTTTAAGAAATTTTTCTGAGACTTCTGCCAATTTATCATTGAAAACGACCACACGGTGCCATTCTGTGCGATCCCGCCGTTCACCTGATGCTTTATCTTTCCAAGATTCACTCGTTGCAACAGATAATGTTACAATTTTACCGCCCTCAGGGCTATTGCGCACTTCAGGATCCCGTCCCAAATTTCCGACCAAAATAACTTTATTTACCGATCCCGCCATATTCGTTTACTCCTTACCAAAATGTCATTTCTTTAGAGTTTACAACCTTAACTCTGGGGCTTTAAACTGGTCCCAATCCTTTGTTCTTTTTGCTTTCAAGAGAAGAAGGTCACTCTACCTTCTTTTATACGAAACTCTGATGCTCAACGCCATCTTTTGTTTTATATAAAGACTGAATATTTTGAAAAAGCTTAGTTTTTTACAACTTAGTTAATAATTTAAGTAAAGAAAGCTTGCATAGGGTTAAAATTGCTTTTTTATAGATTGTCTTGTAATATTCTACATATAAAAAAATTTTTATATGAATTGATAGTTAACCACATGAAAAAAAATAGTATTTTTACTAATTTTATCGGCTTTCATTCTCTTAAACATGCACCCACTTTTCGCTATAGAACAACCTCAATCCTCCTCACAGACTTCATCCGCCGCTCTAAAATTTCGAATCACGCCTCAAGGTGAGATTGAAGATGCACAAGGAAGTGATTTAATAGAACGCTTTAAAGACGCGGTAAAAAATGAGGTCAAAATATGGGAAAATAAAAAAAGTAAGTATCTTACCTTGTTAAATAGTTATGAAGCAAAACTTAGAGACAAAGCTACCCTTTCAGATTCAGAATGTTATTTAATCGAAATAGATTTGATCATTCTAAAGCGAAAAATTAAAATTTGTGAAAAAAACAAATTTTGTGTTACCGAAAGGGAAAGTTTACTACCCCAAATATTAAAGGAGATTCTTACTACTAAAATGCCCTTCCATCCCAAGATGGACGTTACAACCAGGGGCGGCGTGTGGGAATTAGGACGCAATGAGTTGACGCATGACAGTCCGGACAATTATTGTTCACTCAACTGGAAATTATTAGATACAGCTAACATTCGCCATCTTGATATTATTGATTTTTCTGATCTCCTCAACAGTCAAGAAAAGTTTCTAATTTACAAGGAAAATAAGTATTTCATTCGTCATAATATACCCCAGTTAAGCAAAAATCTTAGAGAGAAATATTTCATAGATTACGAAGAACATCTGCCAATAGCTTCCTTTCAAAGGATTCAAAAAAAACTTCGACAATTAGAAACATTACTTGGTAGCCTTTCTGATCCCTTAGTAACTTCCCATTCAGCTCCGGATAATGGAGGAGTGAATATTAGACACATTACTTCAAATTTTGGATCAGCCTCAAAAGAGAGAATTATGAAAGAAATTGAAAGATTAGAAAAAAAAGCCCATACGGTAACAATCCCTCTCATGGCTGTGACTTACTGGATGGGCGAAGTTATGTCCGCATTTATGGGCGAAATTGATGTTCATCGACAAGGATTGTCTCAATCTACGACCTCTAACGTTTTCAGTGACAATAGCTAACTTAGAAAAGGAATAACAATGAAAAGGCTAGTCTATGTGGCCATATATATTGGATTTCATTTGTCAGCTTTAGCAATGGAAAAACCAGATGAACTCCAACACGTCCCTGTACCAAGATTAAAATTTAAAATAAGTGAAAATGGAGATATTGAAGACGCACCTGGGAGTCATTTAATTATGGAATATAGAAAGTTTGCCCTATAGACTGCTATTTATTGGAATCTAAAAAGAGATGCTACCAATGCTGTGATAAATGATTTGAAAGAAGAGCTAACGAATAATAACTTATCTCCGTCTCATAAGGAAAGCCTAGAGATTCAATTGAATCGTCAAATAAAAAAAGTAACAAAATATGAGATAAGGTTTAAAGAAAATATGGACCAACAAGTTCTTTTGAGTGCATGTTTACAGCATATGAGTAGGAATGAAGATGGTCCTATTAGTTTTAAATACTGCGCAATGAACTATGATTATTTTAGTAAAATTGACTTCCGGCTTGCGGGAGATATTTTTGATTTTTCTGCATTTAAAAATCATCTACGAGGCCATAATAGTCCTCAACTGATTTATTTTGACGGCAGTCATCGGCTTGCAGGGTTGAGAGTCAGGAGTTATGCTCTGGTACATCTTGTAAAAGCCAGGGAGTATTATATAGAAAACCTGTGGTCTCATTGTTTTGAAAATCAAAGAAAGTTGATCAAAATACAAACTAAAATTTGGGAAGCTGCTAAATTGCTTCGATATGTGATGAATGCATCTGAGCTTTCGTTAGAAAATGAAATTAAAATAAGAGAGCTTCAGAAAGAAGCAGAAAAAACAAAAAAATCAATTTCCCAACTATTAAAAGAAAAAATTGAAAGCTTAAATGAAGATGCGAATGATATTTATATTCCTTTGTTAGCACCGTCATATTATTTTCTTCTTGTGCTTATTGAGTTTCAGAAGGAGGCCCCTCTTCACAAGATTAGGCAACCTGGTTGAGATAGGATAATTACGGATTCGTAAAATAGTTTACCCTCTCTTGTGAGAGGGTAAACGATAAAGAATGTGAAGAAAACTTAGAGAACTTTAATGTTAACCGCGGCCATTTTGCCTTTGTTTTCTTGTAGCTCAAACTCAACCTTTTGGTTTTCAGAAAGAGTGGATAGACCTGCTTTTTCAACTTCGCTCATGTGAACGAAAGCATCTGGCGCACCATCATCTAATGTTATAAATCCATACCCTTTTTCTGGGTTAAACCACTTTACTGTTCCTGTTTTTGACATAATAGTCTCCTTGTCTGTGTCGTTAATAATTTTTCCCTTATGGTTTTATTCTATAGAACCTAGGATTAAAAGCAAGTTCCATCTACACATCTTTTCATTTTCTCACCTTTTTTTTAGCCCTAAGCTTGCTTAAGTGTTGTATAGTAAAAATAAAGATAATCAAGAGGACCCTCCTATTTATGGAATATTTGATCGATTTTATTAAAGATTGGGGCTATATAGCTGTTTTTTTAGGATCCTTAGTAGAAGGTGAATCCGTAATTCTTGTAGCCTGCTTTATGGCCCACTTGGGATATTTGTCCTTAACAAAGATCATGATCATTGCTTTTTGTGGCACCTTATTTGCAGATCAGGCCCTGTATTACGTTGGAAGATATTATGGCCAAGCCATTATCCAAAAATTTCACCGTCTTCACGCACCAGCTAATCGGGCTTTTAAACTTCTTCATAGTTGGGATATTTGGTTTATATTAAGTTTTCGCTTCATTTGGGGAATTCGCACAATAAGCCCTATTGTTATTGGCTCAAGTGGTATTTCTCCTCAAAGATACACCCCTTTAAATATACTTGCTGCCGTTATATGGACGTTAATTAGCTGTATCGGCGGTTACATGCTTAGTGGCGTTATTGAAGACATAGGGCTCCATGTTATTAAGCGATATTTTGGGTATTTTACCATTGGGATTATCATCCTTGTTGTCGGGTTTATTGCTTTAAAACGTTGGATGAAAAGCCGGCTTGAAACTCTTGGAGATGAAGGCCCTTTTCACGACTAAATAATAAGGAATTACAAAATCATGCCAAACCGAGTTATAGCATTTGGGTCAGATCATGCCGGATTTACATTAAAAAATGATCTTAAGGAAACTGCCAAGTCTTTTGGACATTATGTGATTGATTTAGGAACACATTCGGCAGATTCTGTTGACTACCCAGATTATGCAAACAAAGTTGTGGAGGCCCTGAAGGGAGAGCAAGCCGCTCTTGGCGTTATCATTTGCGGTACAGGTATTGGAATGTGCATGGCCGCCAACCGACATAAGGGTATACGCGCTGCTGTTTGTCATACAGAGTTGGAAGCCCGCCTGGCAAGAGAACATAACAATGCCAATATTTTATGCCTAGGCGGACGGATCCTTGGCACCGATCAAGCAAAAGCCTGTCTTGCTGCTTTCTTGAGCGCTCATTTTATTGGTGGCCACCATACAGCTCGTGTAACAAAATTGGGCTAATAAAAGTGAACGTCTACCTCAGGCTAAGCCGACTTCACCGACCCGTTGGAATTCTTCTCTTAATGCTCCCCTGCTGGTGGGGTGTTGCTCTTGCTAGTCCCCAAAAAATTAATATTAAACTTCTTGTGCTTTTTGCTTTGGGAGCAACATTCATGCGCAGTGCGGGCTGCACATTTAATGACCTCATTGATCGCAACATTGATATCCATGTGAACCGCACAAAACTCCGTCCTCTTGCAAACAAAGAGATATCCCCAGGGTATGCCTTCCTCTTTTTCATCCTCCAATGTTTGGGAGGGCTTATTATATTGGGATGCTTACCGCAGCGATGTTGGCCTCTTGGTTTAATTGGCCTTGTTCTGCTTGCTATTTATCCTTTTATGAAACGCGTCACCCATTGGCCGCAATTGGTATTGGGATTTGCTTTTAATTTGGGGATTATCTTTGGCGTTGTTGCCGTTTTACCCTATGGGGCCATTCAATGGTTCCCCGTTCTCTGTCTCTATGGCGCCGGAATATTTTGGACTCTAGGATATGACACGATCTATGCCCTGCAAGACAAAACCGACGACCTTAAAATTGGTGTCAAATCCACCGCCATTTACTTCGGAGACACTATAAAAATTGCGTTATCCCTTATTTATAGCCTCGTATTTGTCAGCTTAGCGTTGGTGGGTTACTGGGAAAATGCAAACGATATTTTTTACAGTCTTCTTGGAATCAGTTTCTTCACAACGCTCGTCATGCTGTACCGCATGAATCCCCATAATGAAGAAAATTGCCAAAAGGCTTTTAATGCCAATTCCTATTTGGGATTGTTAATTTGGATTGCCTTACTCACTTTGTAATTAAATCGAATAAAAAAATCCTTAGGCATTTTTCCCTTTAAAACTAACCAGAAAATTTACGAATTTAGGCTTCCAATTTAAATTCAATAGGCACCTCCAAAGTTTTGACACCAGGCATGAACTTCCATTGGCGAATCGCGTTTAGGGCCGCATTTTCTAAAATAGGATCTACTAGCGGAGGAATTGTCCTGGCGTCAGATACAGCACCCTCTTGAGATAAATGGACCTGAATCATAACAATGCCTTGAATTTTTCTAAGCCTTGCCTCTCGAGGGTAAATAGGAGGAGGCTGAAAGAAGGATATAGCGTTATGGCTAGTGTCTAATCCCTTCGTTGAGACGGCTACTGTCTTCAAAAATTGCTTATCTTCATTACCCTTTTTAGCGGAAGATTTTCCTCTAGGTGGATTATCGTATATTCTCTCTTGGGCTTGGGTTTTGAGTTTATTTTCTCCTGAGGATGAACCTTGCGAAGAGGCTAACTTGTGTATTTTTTCAGGAATGATTGCTGATAAATGATCCTTCGGTTGGGCGTTACAAAATACCATTTCCACACAAAAATTATTCTGCAAACTTTGAGGTTGCCCCTTACCCATATACGGGAAATTAAAAGCAAAGGCAGAGATGACTAAGCTATGTGTTAGAAATGCACTCCCTAAAGCTGGCCAATAATATTCTTTCATAACATAGGATCCTCCCTCTAACATTGTGCGCGAAGCCCTACATAAACGCCCATGCCTGGTTGCTGAAAACTTCGTGGACTTTCATAGTAACGATTAAAGAGATTTTCTGCACGCCCATAAAATTGCACTTGATCCGTTAATTGATAGGCAGTTTGTAGACCCACGATCGTATAACTGCGCGTGTGCACTCTTTTAAAGATGGCCGCATCAAACGTATCTCGAGAACTAATATAAAGAACATTTCCGCTCAGTTGCCAATTAGAAGTCACGTGTCCGGTCACAGAAAAAGTAATTTTATTGAGCGGATTTCCAATCAATCCCAGTCTTGTTCTTTCATCCCAGGTTTCCGTATAGGTATGGGAAAGTTGTGCACTCCATTGCGATGTTGGGTGAATGCGCATACTTGTTTCAACCCCTTGAGTCCGAGCTTTATCCATATTAATCAACATCACCCCACCAGACGCTGCCGTAATTAAATCCCGGATCCGATTCTGAAATATTGTCACGCCCAAACTCAGTGTATTTTGAAAGAAAGAACGCTCTATACCCCCATCCCAACCTAAACTTCGTTCAGGTTTAAGATTGGGATTGCCGGAAAAAAAGGGATCTTTATAAAATCTCTGCTGCAGGGTTGGTGCTTTAAAGGCCGTTCCGATTCCTCCTTTTATAGTAATTTCTTTAACTCTGTATTGCATTCCAAATCGAAAAGTTGGTTTTGATGAAATTCCTTGATACTTGTCAATGCGGGAAGACCCAGTCAGCATTAAATTTTCATACATTCTATAAGAAAGCGTGCCCCCAATTCCTCCATGGGAAGTTTGAAAATCTCTATTCAGGATGGGTAGCTTATACCAATACAATTTTTCCCGAGCAAAATCTGTTGCAACTTGAAGTTGTAAAGAATTTGTTATCTCAAAATTTTGGCGCCAATCAATTTGGGTTTGAGAACCATTTCGCGTTGTCTGACTTGACGTTGGACGCGTGTTGATAAGATTATTTTGATAATGTCCAAGACCAAAATCATGCTGCCATCGACCTGCTAATGTCTCAAAATGCCCTTGAAGACGATTAAAAGATTCCGAAAAGTTCTGTCGATAAGGGTATGTATCCGTTGGCGGTTGGCGAAAGCCAAGGCGGCGGGTTAAATATCGACTTACCCAGGAAATATGCGCTGAATCTGACGTCGCACCGAGACGAGCAGTGAAGGCCTCCTGATGTAAAGGATTATCAGCTTTTTCCCTAATTCTTGTAAGATACCTTGATGGTGTTGTTCTTGTACCCATTGATTGAACACGCGAACCATTTACATAATAGTCTATCCTATTCTTTTGACCTTGGAATCCAACATTTTGAGTATACGTTTTAAAGGAACCCGCCTCAGTATTGGCTAAGGTTTTATGGGCACCTTGACCTTTTTTGGTTTCAAGAAGAACAACACCTCCCATACCCCCAGGTCCATATAAGGAACTCTTAGGCCCTCGAATCACTTCAATCTCACAGAGATCACTTGCCATCCATCTTGATACGTTCAACGCATTATCAAAAGAACCACTATCATTGATAGTCATACCATTCATGATGACAGTTGTATTGCCATCTCCCGCTCCTCGGATAGAAATTCTCGCTTCTTGGCCAATACCACCATGCTGGTTGACATAAACTCCAGGCACTCTACGTAAAGCATCCGAAATAGTTACCGATTGCTGCTGCTCCAGATCTTTCGCTGGAATACGTGTCGTGTCGGCACTATCAAGAGGATTGGGTTCGGATAAAGGCGTCGCTCGTACGACAATTTTTGGAAGTTGAAAAGGCAACTGACTTGCAAAAACACTTGTAGCATAAGCCAAGAAGGGTAATGTAGATAAAACCCTGGGCACAAAAATATTGACATACATGAATGAAGAACTCCCGCTCGTGGTTAATGTGCATCACCACATGCGGTTATCCCGTTCCCAAAAGCACCCCGCCCTCAAGAAAAGTGATGCGAATCAGCTGGCAGGTCTCCTGGCTTATGGGTCATTGTTTAATAGTCATGCCTTCCCAGTTTCCCAGTGGCAACTAGCTGTTTTGCTAGTAATCCTCCTTCCAGAGGACAACCCTTAAACTCGCCATTCACAGTTACGGGGGTAGCCACGGATTAACCCTTTATCGGGTATACCGTGTTCCCTTTTCATTTGGCGTACGCCAAAACCAACAGTCAAAATTAAAATCTCCCAAACACCCCCACTGTGTCAATATCCCATTTTTCACTTTTGAATATTTCTCTGTAACCCTAATTTTAACTGGTCTATGGTCGATTTTTATAGAAATTTACCCCCAATATAGAGTATCAAAAGAATATGAATACTGTTATTTCGCTTGCCTATAAAAGCTCCAAAAGCCATAAATTGGGGAGACGTATTTTTCATGAACATATTCGCCCCTACGGGCGGTATTTTGTGATCGCTGTCGTCTTGATGATTCTAGCTGCCCTGTCAACTTCCGCATTGCCGTATTTTCTTCAACCTGTTTTTGATGAAGTTTTTGCAAATGGCACACCTCGGGTACTGCTGTTTGTTTGTGGAGGAATCTTTTTGGCCTTCGTTGTAAAGGGCGCCAGCTCCTTTGGAGAGTCTGTAATCATGACTTACGTGGGGCAACGGATCATCTCTGACTTGCAAAATCGCCTTTTTAGCCATTTAATGCGCCTCGATTTAGCTTTTTTTCATGGAACATCTTCTGGAGACATATTGTCCCGATTCACAAACGATGTGAATTTAATGCGCAATGCCGTTGCCACCACCTTGGTTGGAATAGGTAAAGATTCATTTACCCTGATTTTCTTGGTATCTTTGATGTTTTACAGAGATTTAGCGTTGGCATGCATTACTCTGTTCATCTTCCCCCTTGCCATTTTACCCATCCTTCACATTGGTCGCCGCATGCGTAAAGTGGCGAATACTACGCAAGAAGAGCTCGCAAACTTTACGGGACGTTTAACACAAATTTTTCAAGGCATCCGAGTCATTAAAGCATATCGTGCAGAAGAATATGAGGCCAATAGAGCTCACATGATGATTGAACGTATCTTTGCCCTGGTCTATAAAACGGCCCGCGTTCGCTCAGCTTCTCATCCCATTATCGAGGGTCTTGGCGGAGTAGCCATTGTTATTGTTATTGCCTATGGCGGATGGCAAGTTATGCATCATGCCCGCACTACGGGCGAATTTATGTCGTTTATTCTTGCCTTATTGCTCGTTTATGAGCCCATGAAACGCCTCAGCAATATGAATGCCAATATCCAAGAAGGTTTAGCAGCGGCAGCTCGTGTTTTTACCATTTTAGATACTCCAGCCATTATTCAAGATAATCCGCATGCCAAACCTTTACCGCCTATTACAGGAAATATAGAGTTTCAGAATGTCCGTTTTGCTTATCCTGACGGAAAAATTGCATTAGATGGTATTAATCTAACAATACAAAAATCCCAATCTATTGCGCTTGTAGGAGCCAGTGGAGCTGGCAAATCCACCATCATCAATTTGATTCCTCGATTTTATGATATTCAAGAAGGATCTATTCTCATTGATGGAATTGATCTGAGAGATGTCACGCTCAGTTCATTACGTCAACAAATAGCCTTGGTCAGTCAAGAAATTATGCTCTTCGATACGACTATTCGTGACAATATTGCTTATGGATCCTTCACCGCGACAGATAATGACATTATGGAAGCCGCTAAAGCAGCAGCAGCTCATGAGTTTATTTCCGCTTTGCCGAATGGATACGAGACAATGATCGGAGAAAATGGGGTAAAACTTTCCGGAGGACAACGTCAAAGAATTGCGATTGCGCGCGCTATGTTGAAAAACGCACCCATTCTTTTATTAGACGAAGCCACATCTGCACTAGATACAGATTCTGAACGACAAGTTCAAGCGGCTCTCAAAATTCTTATGAAAGGGCGTACTACATTGATGATTGCCCATCGACTTTCCACCGTTGTCGAAGCAAATAAAATTTATGTTTTGCAAGATGGGAAAATCGTTGAAAGTGGGAATCATCAAACACTACTTGAAAATAAGGGAATTTATTCTGGCCTATGGCAGGCTCAATCGACACGCCCCACGAATGAAGCCGCATAATAAGGCTCGCTGTTTTGCCACTCATTCAAATTTACTTTTTTAATTAAAATATCGTTCCAGAATTTCTTGATAAGCTCGTGTCAAACGATGAATTTCTTCTACAGAAATATGCTCATCAACTTGATGAGCTGTCGTATTGACAAGACCAAATTCAATAACAGGGCAAATATCCTTCATAAATCGAGCGTCAGAAGTCCCTCCACTTGTACTGAGTGTTGGCGTCAATCCTGTAGCCGTTGAAATAGCTTGAGATATCAAGTTCTGCAGAGCCTTGTCTTCGCACAAAAAAGCATTGCCACTTCCTTGAATATCAAGAGTATAAGTAAATCCCATTGCCGACAAATTATGCCTTTCGGCTGTCTTGTGCAGATAGTGTTGTAAAGATTCCAGCGTATGCGTTGGGTTAAATCGAATATTAAATTTTGCGGTTGCTTCGAAAGGAATTACATTTGTAGTCGGATTACCCACATCAATGGAAGTCACGGCAAGATTAGAGGGGTCAAAGTGTTTTATTCCGTCATCCAAGGGACGCGACAAAAGATCTTGTAAATATTCGAGAAGGGGAAGAATGGGATTTTTTGCCAGATGTGGATAGGCTGCATGGCCAGCTTTTCCTTGTATAGTTATAGTTGCATTGAGGCTCCCGCGCCGTCCAACTTTAACTGTATCCCCTACCTTTGCAATATTTGTCGGCTCTCCCACAAGACAAGCATCTATTTTTTCACCCCGAAGTTTAAATTGCTCAACCACATAACGGACCCCATCTACAGCCGGCCCTTCTTCATCTGTCGTTAAAAGAAGACTTAAAGAGCCGTCAAATTTAGGAGTTTTTAAAAGATAAGCATCAACCGCCGCCATAAAGGCGCCTATGCCTCCTTTCATATCAACGGTTCCTCGACCATATAACTTGCCGTCTCTAATCTCCCCTTTAAAGGGATCAACAGACCAACGGGCGACATCCCCTGAGGGAACGACGTCTGTATGCCCCACAAAACAAAAATGCGGAGAGGATGTGCCTAAGCGGGCATAAAGATTACTCACGTCTCTAGAATCTAAACGCTCTATGGAAAAACCACGTATACTTAAAAAATTAGCAATGAGGTCAAGTGTTCCAACTTCTAAAGGCGTAACACTTGGACATTGTAGCAACTTTTGGGTTATCAAAATTGGATCGGCTATCATAAATTCTCAACGGTAAATAATTAAGAACATTTTATAAAACCAGGTATTTTTGTTTTTTCAAAGATCGTAATAAGAGAAAACAACCAAAAACTTTAATGAACAACATCTGAAGGAGTAATAGACCCATCGCCCGATAACCCTGGCACTTGTTCTACAGGCGTTTTAGTGTCTTTCTCACGCTCATCATCCTGCCATTCAATAGGTGTTAGGGGTTTGGTAAGAGCAATTTTTAAGACCTCATCTACGCAAGACACAGGAATAATTTTAATCCCCTTCTTCACGTTGTCCGGAATCTCAGCCAAATCCTTTTCATTATCAATAGGGATAAGGACTGTTTTGACTCCACCGCGATGGGCCGCTAAAAGCTTTTCTTTTAAACCACCAATTTGGAGAACGCGGCCACGCAAGGTAATTTCACCAGTCATGGCAACATCTTTTTGAACAGGAATACCTGTGAGAGCGGAAACAATAGATGTACACATTGTAACACCTGCAGAGGGTCCGTCTTTAGGGGTTGCCCCTTCAGGCACATGAATATGAATATCACGTCTTTCAAAAAGAGAAGGTTTAATGCCAAAGCGAGGGGCTTGAGAGCGGATGTAACTCACAGCGGCTTGAATCGACTCTTGCATAACATCACCTAGCTTTCCGGTGATCATTGTCTTTCCTTTACCTGGCAAAATAACAGCTTCAATAGATAGCAAATCTCCACCTGTCTCTGTCCAAGCAAGCCCTGTTGTTACACCAATAACATCTGCAACTTCAGCCAAGCCATAGTGATATCGGGAAATACCCGCATATTTTCCAAGATTCTTTGCCGTAATTTTGACAGCTTTTACTTTTGGTTTAATAAGAATTTCTTTAATAGATTTACGCGACAAATTTGCAATTTCGCGCTCTAAATTTCTTACGCCTGCTTCACGTGTATAATAACGAATCAATTGACGTAGCGCATCATCAGAAATAGCAAATTCTCCCGCTTTGAGTCCATGCATAGCAACTGTTTTGGGGATTAAGTAGTGTATAGCAATTTCAACTTTTTCATCTTCTGTATAGCCTGGCAAACGAATAACTTCCATCCGGTCCAACAGGGGTTGGGGCATTCGAAGCGTATTAGCTGTCGTCACAAACATCACATCTGATAGATCATAGTCAACCTCAAGATAGTGGTCATTAAAAGTCGCGTTCTGCTCAGGATCAAGGACTTCAAGTAAAGCAGAAGCAGGGTCTCCCCGCCAATCTGTTCCCATTTTGTCAATTTCATCCAATAAGAACAAAGGATTTGAAGTCTTTGCCTTTTTCATACCTTGAATAACTTTACCCGGCATAGCCCCTATATAAGTTCGTCGATGGCCTCGAATTTCGGCTTCATCCCGCACTCCTCCTAAAGACATACGCACAAAATTACGTCCCGTTGCCGAGGCAATAGATTTTCCAAGTGAAGTTTTCCCCACACCGGGAGGACCTACCAAACATAGAATCTGCCCTTTAACCTTCCCAACCCGGCTTTGAACAGCCAGGTATTCCAGAATCCTTTCTTTAACCTTGTCTAAACCATAATGGTCATGATCCAAGATTTTCTTAGCCGTTATAATATCGCGCTTAACGCGACTACGATGTTGCCAGGGAATACACAAAATCCAATCTAAATAATTTCGAATAACAGTAGCCTCAGCAGACATTTGGTTCATGCTGCGCAATTTACGTAATTCGGTCATAGCCTTTTCATGGGCTTCTTTGCTCAACTTTGTTTTCTTAATTTTTGTTTCAAAATCAGAAATCTCATCCTTGCCATCTTCACCTTCGCCTAATTCCTTTTGAATGGCTTTTAACTGCTCATTTAAATAGTAATCACGCTGGGTCTTTTCCATTTGACGTTTGACACGGGTTCGAATACGACGTTCAACTTGTAAAACACCAATTTCGCCTTCAATATGATTAAGGATTTTTTCCAAGCGTTGCTTGACATGAGATGTTTCTAATAAAACTTGCTTCTCAGATATCTTTAATCCCAGATATGAGGCAATTGTATCTGCTAGTTTTGCAGCATCGTCAATTTGGTTAATGGTGACCAAAACATCTGGCGGAATTTTTCTGTTAAGCTTTATATATTGTTCAAATTGACCAACGATGGTTCGAACCAAGGCCTCAACTTCTGCCTCATCAACCTCATCTTCAGGGATAAGCTCGACACTTGCATGAAAATGCTGCGCATCATCTTGAATTTTTAAGAGGCGTACACGTTGTCCCCCCTCTACGAGAACTTTTACAGTTCCATCGGGAAGTTTCAGGAGCTGTAGAACTGTTCCAAGTGTTCCGATGGAGTATAAATCTTCAGATGTTGGATCATCATGATTTGCATTCTTTTGAGTAATAAGAATGATTTGTTTTTCTTCTCCCAACATAACTTGCTCTAAGGCACGGACTGATTTTTCTCTACCGACAAACAAAGGCACAATCATATGGGGAAACACAACGATATCTCGCAGAGGGAGAACGGGGTACTGTGTTCCTTTTGTGAGACTAAACATCATATATATCTACCCATTTAACAAATTTGAATAACATAACGACATTAGCACAAGATTTACCTTAAAACTTTCGAAATGTTTTATCTTGTAACCTTATTGCTGGTTAAAACTTGTAAACAACGTCTAAGGCCGTAATCATTGTTTCCCTTTTGACGCATCACTAAGACGTTTTCCATATGTTTTTAAAGGCTGAGCCCGACCCTCTACAACTTCTTTATTGATAACAACTTCATCAACATCTTCATACGAGGGCATTTCAAACATGGTATCCAGTAAAATGTTCTCCATGATAGATCTCAATCCTCGGGCTCCGGTTTTACGGGAAATAGCACGAAGCGCAATAGCATGCAAGGCATCATCTGTTAGATTTAATTCAACATTTTCCATTTCAAATAAGCGCTTATACTGCTTAACAAGAGCATTCTTAGGTTTTACCAAAATCTCAACTAGAGATTCTTCATCTAAATCTGTCAATGTTGCTAAGACAGGAAGTCGTCCAATAAATTCGGGAATTAACCCAAATTTCAACAAATCCTCCGGCTCAACGCCTCGAAGTAAATCACCTGTTGACCTTTCGATGCTGGACCGAACATCAGCACCGAATCCGATAGCAGCTCCTTTTCCTCTGGCAGAAATAATTTTTTCTAATCCTGAAAATGCTCCCCCACAAATGAAAAGAATATTTGTTGTATCCACTTGCAAAAACTCTTGTTGAGGATGCTTACGGCCACCTTGAGGCGGAACAGAAGCAACTGTTCCTTCCATTATTTTCAACAGGGCTTGCTGGACACCTTCACCTGATACGTCACGGGTAATAGAAGGATTATCTGATTTGCGAGAAATTTTATCAACTTCATCAATATAAACTATGCCTCTTTGAGCACGCTCAACGTTATAATCTGCAGCTTGAAGAAGTTTGAGGATAATGTTTTCAACATCTTCACCTACATAACCTGCTTCTGTGAGCGTTGTGGCATCCGCCATGGTGAAGGGCACATCTATGATACGCGCTAAAGTTTGGGCAAGAAGCGTTTTGCCACTTCCCGTTGGGCCTATCAAGAGGATGTTAGATTTTGCAATTTCGACATCACCACTCTTTGGACCGTGGGCTAATCTTTTGTAGTGATTATGTACAGCAACAGAAAGAACACGCTTGGCAAAGAATTGACCAATAACATAGTCATCCAATACCGAACAAATCTCTGCAGGGGAAGGAACACCATCGCCTGACTTTACCATCGATGAACGGTTTTCTTCCCGAATAATATCTGTACATAGTTCAACGCATTCGTCGCAAATGAAAACAGTGGGTCCAGCTATAAGCTTTCGGACTTCATGTTGGCTTTTTCCGCAGAATGAGCAGTATAATGTATTTTTGATGTCACTACTGACCGATTTGCTCATATCCTACCCCCTTCTAAGTAACATCCAAAGGGCCTTCTTTTCCATCTTATTTCACAAAATAACACAGTGGCCGCTCACTTTTTAGTATGGCCTGCCAATGATCAACAAAGAGTTAAATTTTTTGGCTTTTTATGCTTTTGCATTTTTTGCAACAAGTTCTACCGCACTGGGTCGATTTACAACCACTTCATCTATAATTCCAAACTCTTTAGCTTCCTCAGGAGACATAAAACGGTCTCTCTCCAAGGCATCTTGTATAACATTTAAAGACTGTCCCGTTCGATTAGCAAAAATTTCATTAATTTGGCTCCGAAGCTTTAATATTTCACGAGCCTGAATTTCTATATCCGTTGCTTGTCCTTGAGCCCCTCCATGAGGTTGGTGAACCATGATACGGGAATTCGGCAAGGCAAATCGCTTACCCTTCGCGCCAACTGCTAGCAGCAAAGCCCCAGCAGAAGCGGCTTGGCCCATGCATAAAGTCGCCACATCGCATCGAATATAACTCATAGTATCTAAGATAGATAAGCCAGCTGTTACTACGCCCCCAGGCGAATTAATGTACATAGTAATGTCTTTATCTGGATTTTCAGATTCTAAAAATAAAAGTTGGGCACAAACGAGACTCGCAATATCATCGTTTATTGGGCCTGACAAAAATACAATGCGCTCTTTGAGCAAACGAGAATAAATATCGTAAGACCTTTCTCCCCGACTTGTTTGTTCAACAACCATGGGAACTAAAGTATTATGTATCGATCCTTGAAACTGACTCATGCGCCTTTTCCTTTCATCGCTTTTGGCTTCTTATCATCGGAAGCTGCCGCCTTAGATGACTTTTTAATCTCTTGCTTCTCCTCGATTTCTTCGTCATAAGGTGTTGGAATGACTCCCTTAACCACTTTCTTTAAGGTTGGGAAGTCTACCGTGCGTTCTTTGACGTTCGAGCTCGCTAAGATAAAATCTACCACCTTATCTTCCAAAAGGGGAGCCACCAAATTTCGAAGAGCTTGATTATTATTCACATAATATTTAATCACTTCGTCAGATTGGGAAGGATATCGCATCGCTTCCTGGAAAACAGCCATTCTGACTTCTTCGTCAGACAACTTAATCTTATGAGTATCTGCAAGATGAGAAATCAATAATCCCAAACGAACGCGCCGCTTTGCAATGATTTCATAATCTGCTTTTAATTCTTTTTCGGATTTTTGCGCATCTTCTTCATCCAGCTCTCCATTTGCGCGCGCTTCAGCTAATTCCCGTTGAAGCTGGGTCCAAATGGCGTTGAACTCTGTTTCTACCATGGTAGGAGGCAGGTCAAAACTATATTGCTCATCAAGAGCATCCAATAAATTTCGTTTGGTATATAAATGGGCAACTTTTTTACCCTCATTTTCTACCGATTGACGAACGGATTTGCGTAAATCCTCAACGGTTTCAAGCTCAAACTCTTTCGCAAAGGTATTATCTAGCTTAAACGTAATTGGCTCTTCAATTTTCTGCAATTCAACCTTGACTATGGCTTTTTTCCCGGCTAAGTCTGTAACTTTCTCATTTTTTGAAAATTGAACCTTTTCTTCAAATTTATCGCCTACTTTTTTCCCATAGAGAGCTTTCACCACAGGAATAAAAGGACTATCATCCTTTTCAGGTCCTAGCAAAATTTGATAGGTTTCTGGTAGATCTATACCTTTCCCTTCTTCGAGGGTGCCCGACCATTTTACTAGTACCAAATCACCCTTCTGGGCCGGCCTTACTGATGCTGGCGCTTGATATCGAATGTGGTCTGCACACATCTTAGTTAAGCGCTCCTCCACATCTGTATCACTAATTGTAACAGTGAGGACCTCTAAAGAGATGTCTTTGAAGCTTTTCACTTCAATTTCGGGAAGTAATTCAAATGTTATTGTACATTCAAAATCTTTTCCTCGCTCGAAAGAAACTATTTTTACCGCAGGATCAATAGCATTTCTAAATTTGTGCTCTTTATAAATTTGCTTTAGAGCTTCTTGCAATATCTCATTACCCGAATCTTCTAAAGCCTGAGCTCCAAACTTTTGCACAAGAACAGCTTCAGGCGTCTTACCGGGTCGAAATCCTGGAATTTTGACTTTAGCACCTATTTTTTGCAGTTGTACTTGAAATTTGTCCTGAAGTTCTGTGGATGTCGCTGTGATTTTAAACTCATACTTCAATTTTTCCGAAAGTGTTTTTGCAACCTGCATTTAATGCTCCGCCCCGTCTGTATGGCTATTTCTATAATTTTATATGTGGTGCGGGCGGAGGGACTTGAACCCCCACGACTTGCGTCACCAGAACCTAAATCTGGCGTGTCTGCCAATTTCACCACGCCCGCAAAAGAGACTCCCGGAAAAATGACCAGGCATCTTTTTGTACACGATCCGTTTTATATGTACAATACTTTAGTCCGACCTGAGGCATGAGGCAAGTTTTTCTTGTGGCCTATTCAGAAAATATTCGCAATAGCCAAAAAATTATTTTTTCACTTTTTAAAAAAATTATTTATTAATATTAGAAATTTTGGGCAAATTTATTACTTGAAAAGTACAGAAAAAGAACATATCTGTATTATGCATATTAGACATACAAAAGATATACGTTTTTAAAGGAATTATTATTATGGATAATAACGTAATACGGAACAAATGGACGGAAGAACACATATCTTACTTGAAAAAGGCCTATTTACAAGGTTCCCCCCTAAAACAAATTGCTTCAAAACTCAATCGCTCCGTTAGTGCAATTAATAAGGTTTTGGCCCGTCATAATTTACGGACACACAGCAAAATGGAGCACTCAAGCAGCTCATATCAGGCTATTTCTCAGCAAATTATCCCAAAAAAAAGCCTCGAGAATAAAAATCGATCCCTTCAACCGAATAGGCTCATTTTTTTAAAGGAAAGCAATCGTCTTGAAGTTCCTTTTGGGCATGTATTGAATTGGTTAAAATCGCAAAATATTTCAATTTTAAAATCTAAGAATGATGTATATTATGAAGTTGATGGAATTCCCCGAAATCAACAACAAATTTTATATCAAGCAAATTTACTACGTGAGCAATATCAACTTCCCATGTTTTGGGTAAGAGGCATTACACATTCTTAATTAATGAGGTACAGGAAAAGAATAGTTTGATTATATTATCTTCAAATTATGAGGGGCGAGATAAGCCGCAATTTCTTCTTTTAAATCATTAAGCCCTTGAACGGTAGAGGACTCACACCGGGCAACGAGTACACTTTGGGTGTTTGAAGCCCGCAGAAGCCACCACCCGTGAGTACGAGAAACACGAACACCATCCATTGTAGATATAGTCGCCGCCTCTGCTATCAGTTGCTCCCTAATCGCTTCAACGACGCAGAACTTTTTCTCATCAAGACAATCAATGCGAATTTCTGGGGTATTATACACTTTTGGCAAAGCGTCAATGATATCACTTAATGACTTATTGGTTCTTTGAAGAATGTTAATGAGCCGAATGGCTGCATACAGCGCATCATCATACCCAAAGTATTTATCTGCATAAAAGATATGACCACTCATTTCCCCTGCCAGTTGCGCCCCTGTTTCGGCAATTTTTGTCTTAATTAATGAATGGCCTGTGCGAGCCATCAGAATATTTCCCCCTAAACGGCCGATTTCATCAAACAGGACTTGAGAAGATTTTACATCTGCAATAATTGTGGCTCCGGGATTATTCTCAACAATTTCTCTGGCAAGAATAAGCAATAATTGATCTCCCCATAGAATTTCCCCCCCTCCTGCGACAACACCGATACGATCCCCATCCCCATCAAAAGCAATGCCGACATCTGCCTGATGAGCCGTCACAGTTTCTATGAGTTGCTCCAAATTTTCAGCCACTGTCGGATCAGGATGATGGGCCGGGAATGTGCCATCAATCGTCTCATTCAATAAGGTATGATTAGCATGGATACCTTTGAGCAGAAGCTTTAAGACATCTCCCGTTGCCCCATTTCCAACATCCCACACAATATTTAAAGGGCGGCGTACACTTGACTCTAGTTTTTCGTAATCTTCCAAAAGGCGGTCAACATATCGCTGGCTTATATCTACAGTCTCCAGAGTTCCTGGACTGTTTAAATCTATTGTTTCGTCGAGGGTAGCAAGTTCTTGAATATCTGCCCCAAAAAAGGGACGATTCTGCAACGACATCTTAAACCCATTATCAGGAGCAGGGTTGTGAGAGCCCGTCACCATAATTGACGCATCCACACCAAGTTTTTTCAATGCATAATAGGTCATTGGTGTCGGCCCAATTCCCAGGTCCGTGACTGTCATTCCTGTCGTCAATAATCCTTCAATAAGATTCTGGAATAGGGCCGGAGATGTTAAGCGACCATCCCGCCCCACGCATACAGTTTGCTGACCCAATTGACCGAGCATTAAACCAAATTTGCGTCCCAAAGCCCAAGCATCTGCTTCAAAAAGATTTTTTCCAACCTCACCTCGAATATCATACTCTCGTAATATCGCAGGATTAAATTTGTGCATTGCCATACGAACCCTTTTAAAACCCTAATTTAAGCAACAGATGTGGCTTGTTGAGAGGCAATTTGAGCACCATATATTGTGGGACGCCCGAGAGAAATATAATCAAATCCTGCCGAAATCATTTCTTCTGGACGATAAATATTTCGCATATCAATAAGAAGAGGATACGTCAATAACCCGGCCATTTTTTTAAAATCAAGGGCTCGAAATTCATTCCATTCTGTTAAAATCAATACAGCATCAGCATTTCTCATGGCTTCATAAGCATTCCTTGCCCAGGTAACATCCTTGAAAAATTTTGTAGCTTCATCCAAACCAACAGGATCATAAGCTTGTATCAAAAGACCCGCTTCTTGCAACGCCGGAATAATTGTCAAGCTAGGCGCATCTCGCATATCATCTGTATTTGGCTTAAATGTTAGGCCTAAAACAGCAACTGTTTTGCGGCTTTCAGCGTCGATATTGAGGGCTTGAATGACCTTTTTAGCGATTCCATTTTTACGATCCTCATTAGATTTTATCACAGATTCCACGATCGTAACCGGCGCTCCAACATCCCGCGCTGTCCGTGCCAAAGCCAAAGTATCTTTGGGAAAGCATGAGCCACCATATCCAGGTCCCACATGAAGGAATTTACGACCAATACGACCATCCAAACCAATTGCCTTGGCTAGGTCTTGTATATTGGCCCCGACTTGTTCGCAAATGTCGGCCATTTCATTAATAAAAGCAATCTTCGTTGCCAAAAACCCATTGGCTGCATATTTGATTAACTCAGCAGTTTCAATGCCTGTAAAGACAAGGGGCGTTTCTATTAAATAGAGCGGGCGGTAGAGTTGCTGTAATACAGCACGGGCACGATCATGTCCCCCCGCATCTGATTCTGTTCCTATGACAACACGATCCGGACGCATAAAGTCATTGATGGCAGATCCTTCCCTTAAGAATTCAGGGTTAGAGGCAACGTCAAATTCAGCTGTAGAATTTATTTTGTCAATTTTTTGGCTAATAATCTCATGTACTTTTCTACAAGTTCCAACCGGTACTGTCGACTTAGTGACCACGACTGTATAGCCTTCTAAAACTTCGGCAATTTCTTCTGCTGCCGTATAAACGTAGGATAAGTCAGCATGACCATCCCCACGACGACTTGGCGTTCCAACAGCAATGAAAACGGCATCAGCGCCCACAACAGCTTCTTTTAAGTCCGTTGTAAAAGATAGACGCCCCCCTCGTTGAGTTTGTTGCACCAACGACTCTAAACCAGGCTCATAAATTGGGATAACCCCTTTCTGCAAATTCTCAATTTTGGCCTTGTCCTTATCAACACATATGACATGATGCCCAAATTCAGCAAAGCAGGCGCCTGTTACCAAGCCGACATAGCCTGACCCTATCATAGCAATTTGCATTTCATTATCCTTTATTTGTTAGCAACACCCTTATCAAGGCGAGCGGAAATTCCGCAGTGTTTTTCAATGGATGCTAGCAGATGATCCTTCAAATCAGGACGAGTATACGCAAATGCTAGGTTTGCTTCAAGCCATCCTTCTTTTAATCCACAATCAAATCTTTTCCCATCAAATCTTAATCCATGAAATGGCATCTGTTCGATAAGTTTTGCAAACGAATCTGTGAGCTGGATTTCGCCCTCTTTCCCTTTATCTTGTTGGGCTAAAATATTAAAAATTTCGGGCTGAAGGATATAACGACCAACGACGGCCGTATGGGAGGGAGCTTTATCAATAGAAGGCTTTTCAACAATACCTTTTGCTTGAACATGAGTGCCATCGTCCGTTCGAATATCCAAAATACCATACCGATTAACATGTTCTGGATTGACATCCATAACGGCTATGACATTTCCTCCAAACTCTTGGTAAGCATCCAACATTTGCGATAAGCAAGGTTTTGTCGCCAAGATCAAATCATCGGCCAATATCAACGCAAAGGGTTGATTATCAACCAAATGTCGAGCACACCAAACTGCATGTCCCAATCCTAACGGGGCTTGTTGTCGAACAAAAACGGCTTGTCCAGGGTCTAATTGTGAAGAACGCAATATTGCTAATTCTGTTGTTTTCCCCCGATGTTCAAGCATTTGCTCTAAGGGGTAATTGACATCAAAATGGTCTTCAATGGCTGCTTTCCCGTGAGAAGTAATAAAAATAAACTTTTCGATACCTGAATCCCGCGCTTCTTCAACAGCATATTGAATGAGGGGTTTATCAACTACGACCAACATTTCCTTAGGAGAAGCCTTTGTAGCCGGCAAAAATCGCGTACCCAAGCCAGCAACGGGAAATACAGCGGTACGGATTTTGTTGGTTTTCATCTCATTCTCCTGTTTCTGCTTTTAACCGCAAATTTCTGATCGTTTATCATACCTTATGCATATAATTTCAGTATCTAGAGGGCGCCCCAGTCGCAATGAATCAGACTCATTTTCGTGTCTATCTATGAATGCTCCGGGGTCAGTTTATAGGTAAGACTGAAACCTCTTGTATCAACTTTCAGATTTTTAATCCTATAAAAAACCCCGCCAGACAACCCTATTATGGGATTTTCTAGCGGGGTTTTTTTAAAAGTTCGCATTAACGAACGTCAGCTATAACTACTCAATAGTTGTAACAGCTGCACGGTTTTGTGCGTAAACTTCTTCTGTATCACCGGCAACCAATGGATTGTCCTTACCGTAAGAAAGAGTTCTCAAACGGTTATGGTCTACGCCCAAGTGAACCAATGTTTTCTTAGCAGCGTGTGCACGACGTTCACCAAGAGCTTGGTTGTATTGACGTGTTCCACGTGCGTCACAGTGTCCTGCAACAACTGCTTTTGTCGCTGAGTAAGTCTTCAACCAACCAGCTTGTTGATCCAATGTTTTCTTGGAAAGGTCAGTAATGTTTGACTTATTGTAAGCAAAGAAAACCCGATCTTTAATGTTTGCTTTGAAATCTTCTGGTGTGCCAGGCGCACCAGATTGTCCGACGTTTACACTTTGGTCTGGTGCACATTCGCAGGCAGCGAGCGCAACAGCTGTTACCAAAACACTAAGTACTTTACTACGCATCTTTAATCATCCCTATAATTGTTAATCACATTAAACATTAAACCATATAAAAGTTAACAAATAATTGAAAGAAAGGGAATGGGAAATCGAAAATGTGGTGCTGATTTTTCCCAAGTGTAGAGAAAATGCCACATATCCGGTATTCCCCCCAGCCCCTTATTCCGATAACACCCGAGACCAAGCCCCATCAGAAGCATCTCGATGTGTTTTCACCAACCGGACATTCCGACCCGTCAAATCGACAGCATAAAGGCGACTGTTTCCCCGTTTTCCCCCACTCTCTTTTGTAAAGAGAATAACACGACCATTAGGAGCCCAAGTTGGAGCTTCCACCAAGTGGCCATCAGCAATAAGGCGCTCATTACTGCCGTCAACATTCATAACGCCAACATAAAATTGACCTCCAGATTGCTTTGTAAAGGCGATAAGGTCACCACGAGGAGACCAAACAGGTTGAGAGTATTTTCCCTCCCCATAACTAAGACGACGAACATTACCTCCATTCGCATCCATAACATAGATGTTTTCTCGACATGAATTTGGGTCTGATCTATCAGACGTAAAAACAATTTGGGTTCCATCGGGTGAGTAACAAGGAGAGGTGTCGATACAACTATGGTTCGTTAGGCGACTAACAGTACCGGATCCCATATCCATTTTGTAAATAGCCGTTGTTCCATCCCGAGCCAAACTCATGAGCAAGCTTCTTCCGTCAGGAGAGTATCGCGGAGCGAATGTCATCCCTTTGAAGTGGCCAATTAATCGCTTTTTAAGAGTATGGACATTCAAAACATAAACATGGGCTGTTTTGTTCACATAAGCCAGATAAGCAATTTCTTTGGCATTGGGTGCGAATTGGGGCGTCAAAACCATATGCACGCCGTCGGTTAAGTACACATTTTGATGACCGTCATAATCCATAATGGCAAGACGGCGCGTCCGTTTTCTACCTGTTCCGCGAGGCCCACTTTCATCAATATAAGCTATTTTAGTGTCGAAATAGCCACCTTCCCCTGTAATTCGATTATAGACCGCATCCGCAATCATATGAGCCACTTTACGCCATTGCCCTCCATTTGCTGACAAGGAAATTCCAAGCATTTGTGTGCCGTTGTAAACATCAAATAGCCGAATCTCTACGGTTACTTTACCTCCAGTGCTCGACACATGACCGACAAGAAGACATTGCGCGTTAACCATCCGCCAGTCAGCAAAGCGGGGGGCTCTAAAAGCAGAATTTGTATCTTGAAGAAAGGCTGCCTTGCTAATCAATCGAAAAAGACCTGAATGTTCTAAATCATCTCCCACAACGGAGGCAATATCTTTACCTATGGCTTCATTTCCACTCGAATCTATAAAATCAGGAATGGCAATGGGTGTAGGTGCAATTTGCCCTTGAGTCACATCAATTTCCAAAGTTGCCTGAATTGGAAAAGACCAGGCGAGTAGACTAATCACTAAAGATAAAACAAAGCGCAGCATAGATAGGGTTCCTCTCGTCCTTATTAAAACATCTCTTTGGGGTCAAATTTAAATATCATCTCTTTAAACTTCTCAAATTTGTCTTGAGGTATTGGCAGAGGACTACAATTTGGATCCATGACGGCGCGCTGAGCACTTTCAGCGGCCGTACGATAGGTGATATCCGAATTCATTCGGCCCTTATCTTGAATCTCAGCATTTTTCACAGTACCGTCTCTTCCAATTTTTATCTTAATGGGAACGACAATATTTTTAGCATCTCGCAAGCCAGAAGGAACGAGCCAACATCTGGAAAAATGACGTCTCAAAGCATCAATTTCCGAACCTGTCAGTACCGGGCCAATTGTTTCAGCAGGAGCTCCTTTTCCAGCAGATGGCGCACCTTCATCCTTACTTTCGGCTTCACTTTCGACTTCATTCAGAATGTCATCTAATGTTTTGGTAGGGGTTGCGGACTTGCTTTTTTTATCCTTTTTCTTATCGTCTTTTTTTTCATCTGGTTTCGTTTTTGGCTTTTTCTTTTTATCTAAAGTAATTTCCGCCTTTTGCTTTTGCTTTTCTTCCTGAGGCTTTTCCTTTGGTTTGTCTTTTGGCTTTTCTTTCGCTTTTGGATCAGGAATCGGCTCTGCCTCAACAGGCTTAGGTTCCTCGGGTTTTACTGGCTCAGGCTTTGCATGTTCAGGTTCCGGCTTTGGCTGAGGAGCTGGTTCTGGTTGCACAGGTTCCGGCGTCGGTTGTGGTGGCGTGGGTGCAGGCGTTGGCTTAGGGGGAGCTGGTTGCTGCGCTTCTTTTATTACTTCCGGAGCCAAAACAGGAGCGGCACTTTGTTCTGCAACTTGGACAAACTCAATCATCATAGGAGTTTCTAATGATCTCTTCTTTTCGAAAGGATTATAAAATCCAATCACCAATAAAATGAGAACTGTAAAGTGCAGGATTGCAGAATATATTAGCGGACGCTTCATGGGCGTTACTGGCTCCGTATAACTTTGGGGCCATTTGCTGAATTTACTGCGGGTTTAAATGTTTGTACTGTAGGCATTCGGGGGGCTGGCGCGACAGGCACACCTGCTGGTGCTGCCTGAGGAGCCGTCCTTAAAGGGGCCGCGGGAACACCTACCTGACCGGGTGGAAGAACACCTGGGATAACACCCTGAGGGGGAATGCCCCGAGGAACGTTTTGTGAAACAGAACCTGCAACAGCCTGAGAGGACTTTTTAACCATTAAGTTTTTCCCTTTATCTGGGCCGGAAGGCATTTCGGCAATAAGAGAAACTTTGTTAAAACCAGCTGCAGCAATAATTCCCATCACTTCCATGACACGACCATAATTAATTTTTTGATCCCCACGGACATAGATTTTCGCATCCGGATTGCTACCCGAAACAGCAATTAATCTTTCAATTAAGGCATCTCCTTCAAGCTCTGTTTCAGAAAGGTAGGCTTTCCCACTGGCATCCACAGAAACAACAAGGGGTTCCACTTGATCATTCATCTTTGCCGCTTTTGTTTTCGGCAGATCAACAGGAACTCCCACCGTCAGCATGGGAGCGGTAACCATAAAAATCACAAGCAAAACAAGCATGACATCCACAAAGGGCGTGACATTAATTTCGGTAAATGCCTGACCTGTAGATCGACGTCGAGCGCCCTGTCTTGCCGAAGCGCGGTTCATTGAAACAGCCATAGCTTATACTTGCTCCTCAAATTGGCGAGATATAATGGCACTAAATTCATTAGAAAAAGCGTCTAAACGATTCGCATAGCGATTTAAATCGCTCGAGAGTTTATTGTAAGCAATAACAGCAGGAATCGCCGCAACCAACCCAACAGCTGTTGCAAAAAGGGCTTCCGCAATACCAGGTGCCACTGCCACCACCGTTAGATTCGCATTTTGTTGCGTTGCTAAAGCCTGAAAGCTATTCATAATACCCAAAACGGTTCCAAATAATCCAATAAAAGGAGCCGTTGCTCCGGTAGAGGCTAAAAATCCCATATGCCGCTCGAGACGATCCATTTCCCGACCTGAAGTCAACTGCATTACACGTTCAATACGTTGTTGCAATGTACCTCTAGAGTCCGTTGAGCTCGCCAAACCCTTTGAAATTGAACGACGCCATTCTCGCATAGCTGCACAAAAAATGGCACTTAATGGATCTTGGGGACGATTGTTAATCCGATCATAAAGATCATCCAGAGCCCCCCCTGACCAAAATGCTTCTTCAAATTGTTCTGCCGTTGTATGAAGACGACGCAATCGAATAACTTTTTGAAAAATAATAGTCCAACACCAAAAAGAAGCGCCTATTAAAACAATAATAACCAATTTAATAATGGGAGCGGCATCCCAAAACATCGCCCACAGGGAAAGTCCTTCAGAAAGATTGGTTGTGGCTGAAGCTACGGCAGCAACAGATTGAATAGCTGATTGATCCATAATTCTTATTTTCCCCGAAATTTATTTGTATGAATATTATAATTTACTATTATCTAATATTGACCAAAATTTCAAGTAGATCCATAGGTGATATTAAAAATTATTCCCTCGTTGGCCACTGCATTAAACGTGCCTCTGGCACCTGATTGGTAAACCACGTGATTTGACGTTTTGCATACCTTCGAGTTGCTTGTTGCCCTTGTAAAATTGCGACTTCTAAAGTTATTTCTCCCTGTAAATAAGCCGCCAACTCCGGCACACCCACCGCCTTTAAAATAGGAGATTGAGGATCGATATTTTGCTGAAGCAAATATTCAACCTCTCTTAACGCCCCCTTTTCAATCATTTCTACAAAGCGATTATTAATACGCTGATAAAGAATTTCTCGTGAGGGAAGAAGAACAAAGTATTCACAATTTAAATTGAGTATTTTTTGAGTTTGACCTTGGCATTGTTGAATTGATTTATGAGTGGCTCGCATAACTTCTAAGGCACGCGTCAAACGTTGTGTATCATTTTGGTGCAAAATTCCTTCAATTTTTGGGTCTTCTTTTATCACTATCATAAAGAAATCTTCTTCGCTTAATCTTTCAGATAGGTGGCGCACTTCTTGCCGTATGGCTTGGGGGATGTGCGGCATAGGAGATATCCCTTGAGTGAGAGCCCGCAAATAAAGACCGGTACCACCCACCACAATAGGCGTTTTCCCTCGGGACAAGATGTCTTCAATAACTCGTGAAGCTTCTTCATACCACCAGCCGAGAGAGCTAATTTGATTGCCTTTTAATACACCATAAAGATGATGAGGAATGCCTTGTAAGTCGGTTGGTCGAGCGGTCAGACTATGCAAATGACTATACAATTGCATACTATCTCCGTTAACAATCTCTCCATCAACTTGCTTTGCAAGATGAAGAGCATAATCTGACTTACCACTCGCCGTTGGACCCCCAATAATGTATGTGTCTGACACTTGTTATCCTTCTGTCAGTCAAAATCAGCACAGAAAATTTTTGCTTACTATAAATTTCAAATTTTAAGAAACGAGTTTTTATCTACAATAAAGATCCACAAATTAATTTAATAACAACTAAATAAAATTACGCAAATAAAACCAATAATTGCAATATCAATAATTTTATAAATAAGATTTCAAATATTGTCCCGTATAACTTTTTTTAACACTAGCAACTTGTTCTGGCGTTCCTGTGGCTATGATTTGCCCGCCCTTAAACCCACCTTCAGGTCCCAGATCGATAATCCAATCTCCGGTTTTAATGACTTCCAGATTATGTTCAATCACAATAACCGTGTTTCCTTGATCCACAAGAGCGTGGAGAACTTCAAGTAATTTTCGCACATCTTCAAAATGAAGTCCTGTTGTGGGCTCATCTAAGATATAAACCGTTCTTCCTGTCGCTCGTCGCGACAGCTCTTTAGCTAGCTTTACACGTTGAGCCTCCCCTCCCGAAAGAGTCGTTGCCTGCTGGCCCACATGGATATAACCAAGACCAACCTGTTGGAGCGTTTTCAGTTTTTCGCGTACCAAAGAGTGAGCATCAAAAAAATCCACCGCCTCATCAACGGTCATATCCAAAATATCGGAAATAGATTTTCCTTTAAATTTGACATCTAACGTTTCTCGGTTATACCGCTTACCATGGCACTGATCGCATTGCACATAAACATCCGGCAAAAAATGCATTTCAATTTTTATAACACCATCACCCTGACATGCCTCACAACGCCCTCCTTTGACGTTAAAGGAAAAACGACCCGGAGCGTATCCGCGAGCCTTACTTTCTGGCAGACCCGCAAACCATTCTCGAATGGGGGTAAAACAACCAATATAAGTTGCGGGGTTAGACCGTGGGGTCCGTCCAATAGGGGATTGATCGATATCGATAACCTTATCGATATGCTCTAAACCTTTCAAATCATCATGGGGACCTGCCGGATCCTTTGTATCAGAAAATTCTCGCGCCAACGCTTTATAAAGCGTCTCAATAACGAGTGAAGATTTACCGCCTCCTGACACTCCTGTGACGCAAGTTAACGTTCCTAAGGGGAAATCAACAGTCACATTTTTCAAATTGTTGGAACGTGCGCCCACCACTTTGAGAGCATGCCCAGATCCCTTACGGCGATTCTTAGGGATATCAATTTTGCGTTTTCCAGATAAATACTGACCGGTAAGACTTTTTTTATTGTTCAAAATTTCCGCAAGTGTCCCTTGCGCAACAATTTCACCCCCATGGCGGCCAGCTCCAGGGCCCATATCAATGACCTGATCCGCCGTACGAATAGCATCTTCATCGTGTTCAACCACAACAACCGTATTCCCAATATCACGCAAATGCTTTAAGGTTGACAGGAGGCGGTCATTATCACGCTGATGAAGCCCGATAGATGGTTCATCCAATACGTACAAAACACCTGTCAATCCTGACCCAATTTGCGAAGCAAGTCGAATGCGTTGACTTTCCCCTCCCGATAACGTCCCCGAAGAACGGGATAGAGTCAAATAATCAAGACCGACATTTACCAAAAAGGTCAATCGATTATGAATTTCTTTCAGAATGCGGTGAGAAATTTCCTGATGCTTTTTGCTAAGATCAACTGTAGAAAACCATGTCGATGCCTCTCCAATAGAAAGAGCACATATTTCGCTGATCGAGCGACCGGCAATTTTAACACACAAAGCCTCCGGTTTTAATCTCTGCCCCTGACAAGCTGAACAGGGACTCATCATTTGATAACGTGTTAAGTCTTGACGAATCCAATCGCTCTCTGTATCTCGCCAGCGTCGTTGGAGATTGGGTAATACACCTTCAAAGGCTTTATGGGTTGTATATTTGCGCATACCATCATCAAATGCTAAGGAAACGGATTGTCCTTTTGACCCATTGAGAATTAATTCTTGTATAGTCGTTGGAAGGTCTCCAAAGGGCGTATCCATAGAAAATTTAAAATGGCGAGCGAGTGATTCTAGAACTTGTGAATAATATTCATTCGTTTGGAATCGTTTGCGACCTGTTCCTTGAGCAACGGCCCAAGGTTTAATAGCACCTTCCCGTAAACTCAAATTCGTATTGGGAACCACTAATGACGCCACAAAGTCAATCTCCATACCAAGTCCATCACAGGTAGGGCATGCACCATGAGGGCTGTTAAATGAAAAGAGACGAGGCTCAATTTCATTGAGGGTAAAACCGGAAACGGGGCAGGCAAATTTTGCTGAAAAAGTCGTTTGTTCGCCCCCATCAACTTGTTCTGCAAGCGCAAGGCCATCACTTAAATTTAAAGCTGTTTCTAAAGAGTCCGCCAAACGTTGGGCAATTTCTGGTTGCACCACAATTCTATCCACAACAACTTCAATGTCATGGTTAACTTTTTTATTGAGCGCAGGGACTTGATCAATTTCATAAACAACACCATCAACTTTAACGCGCTGAAACCCCTTTTTACGTAAATCCAAAATTTCTCGTTTATATTCCCCTTTCCGTCCCCGCACAATCGGAGACAAAAGGAGAAGGCGAGTTCCTGCAGGCATTCCTAAAATACGATCCACCATTTGGCTTACCGTTTGAGCCTCAATTGGCAAACCCGTTGCCGGTGAATGGGGAATACCAATACGAGCAAAAAGAAGCCGCAAATAATCATACAGTTCCGTCACAGTGCCTACTGTCGAGCGGGGATTTTTAGAAGTTGTTTTTTGTTCGATAGAAATGGCAGGACTCAATCCGTCAATGGAATCAACATCCGGTTTTTGCATAAGTTGTAAAAATTGACGAGCATATGCAGATAAACTTTCAACATATCGCCGTTGACCTTCCGCATACAGCGTATCGAATGCTAAGGAAGACTTGCCGGAGCCGCTCAGCCCCGTAATCACAACCAAACGATCGCGCGGGATATCGACATTAATGTCTTTCAGATTATGCTCACGAGCGCCACGGATGCTAATATTTGTCGTCATAAATCTTCCCTCGGGTGATTCAAAAAGTCTTCCAGAACTGCCGCTCTTTGCAATCGATCATTAATGGCCACCCCTAATCCCGTAGAGGGAATTGGCATCACAGCAATACCCGTATATAAATCCTTATCGAGTTGGCGTAACATCCTAAATAAGTTTGCAGCGGCTTCTCTGAAATCACCAGTTTCACTTAAATTTAAAGTCACAGGCACTGTTGTTGTAGGGCCAAATCCCAAAAGCGCTTCTCCCGGACGGCAATCCAAAGCATTTAGGCGTAAAGGACGATGAGGAGCATAATGACGATGCATCATCCCTGGAGCCTTAATAAGAGACCCAGGCGTATTTTTTTTCGCATAATAAATTGACCCGACAATCGACTCTAAAGATTCTCGCAAAACACTGCCGGGACGCAGCAATATTGGCCTGTCTTCAGATAAATCTAAGATAGTCGACTCCAATCCAATTTCACAAGGACCACCATCAAGTATTAGGGGGACAAAATCTCCCAATGACATAGCAACATCATCAGCAGAAGTTGGACTAATTGTTGTGGAGCGATTTGCACTCGGTGCAGCCAGCGGTTTCCCATATTCTTGAATCAATCGACCAGCAACGGGGTGCGACGGGCATCGAATGGCTAATGTGTCCAATCCCCCACTCGCAAGTAAGGAAATAGGGCAATTTTTCTTACGATTGAGCACAAGGGTTAAAGGTCCTGGCCAAAACATCTCCATTAAAGATTGGGCTTCAAGACTCATGTCGACAAGAGTTTCTGCTTCCTGTGTAGAACTCACATGAATAATCAACGGATTAAAAGTTGGGCGATTTTTGACCTCAAAAATCCGCGCCACAGCGTTATCTTGAGTTGCATCTGCGGCTAAGCCATAAACCGTTTCCGTTGGCATACCAATCACCTGTCCTTCTCGCAAGAGACGACAAGCCTCCTGTATCCCGTGGGGTGTCGGCGCAATGATCATTATATATACAACTCTATAATTTTTATTTTTATACTCTTATGTAAGCTATTTTTGAAAAAAATTCTAGCAGAGATAGACCAATCTGGAAGATCAGGGGATGCATTTTATACCGTTCTACCTCTTGGTCTTCCAAGTTTTCAATTCCCCGGATTGCTTTTTGAGCTCTCCACAGCTATACTAAGATTGAATTCTATAACTTTAGGAGGAAATATTATGAGCAAAATTGAAGATAAAACTGTTTGGCGTGCAGAGCGGAGCGTTGGAGCCCTGGAGGGTATTGATCAAGGTTTACGCTCATACTTAAGCCAAGTTTATATGTTTATGGCCTTTGGGTTGCTATTAACAGGTGGTGCGGCTTATACAGTCGCAAATGTCCCTGCAATGATGCAACTTGTGTTTGGCACAGGCTTAAAATGGGTATTTGTTTTTGCGCCTCTTGCTCTTGTTTTCTTTTTGAGTTTTCGTATTAACACCTTGAAATATGCAACGGCACAAGCCTTATTCTGGACTTATTCAGCTATGGTGGGTGTTTCCCTTGCTTCCATATTTTTGATGTATACGGGTACGAGCATTGCGCGCATCTTTTTCATAACATCCTCAATGTTTGGAGCCATAAGTCTTTATGGTTACACAACAAATAGAGATTTATCGGGTATGGGATCTTTTATGTTTATGGGACTGATCGGCATTGTTATTGCCAGTATCATTAACATGTTCATGCAAAGCTCTGCGATGCAGTTTATTATTTCTATTATCTCCGTTATCGTGTTTACTGGCTTGACTGCTTATGATACGCAAACGATTAAATCGATTTATTATGCCGGAGATAACCAAGAAGTTATGGGCAAGAAAGCGTTAATGGGAGCTTTAAGGTTATATCTAGATTTCCTAAACCTCTTTTTAGCACTGCTACAACTCTTCGGCGATCGTCGCTAAAAAAGCAAAAAACAATTAAAGTTAAAGGGGATTTTTCGGAAGAAAAGTCCCCTTTGTTTATGACGCTCGCCTCACGGGACAGTAGCCTTATTTTGTCCGGGATCCTCTATTTCTATAACCCCTGCATATACACAAATTAATTTTGAGGTATGAGTAAGAGTTGGTTTATCCAACATTGTGGCATCATGAGACCCAGGCAACCACGGAGTCGTTGTTTTTGGGGTACAAGGTTGAGGCCTTAACTGACCATTGGCTTTTTTTGTCGCTTCAGCAACTGCAGGATTGGCACGACTCGTACAATAGCAAAACGGACGAATGTTAATATTGGGAAGATGATCCATAACGGAACCTACAGCGTTGCCATCCACAGTGGCTATAGAATCTAAATTCATATCAATCCCACCAGAAACCGCTGGCACTTTTATGGACGCGGTCAGTCCAATACCAACACCTGCACCCGCTTGTGCCTGAGCACCAATCCCACTTTTTATGGCTTGAGATTGTTGCGCGGCTCCCTTCATCGCACCGTTGACAAATTCTTCCTTAGAAAGAACAGCGCCCGTTTCAACATTATAAGTCACTCGCATTCCATGTTCCTTACCGGCCGCAAAATTTGTCTGGACTGCCAATCGACCTTGAGCGTCATAGAATTTACTTTCTCCAGCCATAACCCCTTTATTAAAATGCATCTGCGCCGTTACGACACCATTATCATATATCATGGCAGGCCCATGGAGTTTGCCACCCACAAACATCAGTCTTTGCGTTGCTTGTCCCTTTGCATCAAAGGTCGCGCTCTCCCCCATAGCAACACCTGCTTTAAAATTTGCTTGCGCAACTACTTTTCCGGAAGCATCAAATTTTTTGACAAGACCGTCAGGAACGGTAAGACTTGCGCCTAATACTACGCCCCCACCGACAGCACCTACCCCTGTTGAAACGGCTTCAATGGGAATTTCCAAAGGAGATACTTTTAATTTGCTAGAACAGGTGCCATATGAACAAGTTAGACTAACCTTATCAACAACAAAAAAGACCATTTTCAAACCCCTTTAATGTGGCATAGGTATTCCCCATTTCAGCTTTACCCAATCTTTAATGCACCTTTAATGTTAACGACAGGGCCTTGAAGAATAATACCCGCACCCGCCTGCATTTTGATGGCAGCATCCGCTTTTATACTAATGATGGCTCCTTTCACTTGAACCATAGCTGTTGATTCGACAGAAAGAGGACCCGTGGCCTTCAGGGAAGCCAATGCACTGGATTCTATACTCAAAGGGCCTGTCGATTTTATACTTGCGACCGCACTGGATTCTATACTCAAAGGGCCCGTGGACTTCAAACTTGCCGTTGCACTAGACTCAATACTGAGGGGCCCTGTAGATTTAATATTCGTATTCCCTTTGGATTCCATATCGATGTTTCCAGATGCTTTAATCGTAATATTGCCCGTCACGTCAATGGTCATGTTACCCCCACCTAACGTTATTTTTTGGTTCCCTTTAGAGATTTTGATAATGTCATCGCCATTGGTGATGGAAAGGGTATTTGTTGTTCCCGACCCTTTTAATTCAACCATCCGATTTCCCTTGTCTAAAGTCAGGGTATCATGACCCGTATCTCCCCCATTTAACGTGACCTTTCTCTCTCCCTTTTTAATTGTTGAGGTATCATCTCCGGTTTTGATGAGGAGAGTTCGTGAGTGTTCAACTTCTGAATCCCAATCTTTTTGAGCATGAAGAAAAATTTGTTCACTTCCCTTTTTATCCTCATATCTAAATTCATTAAAACCGCCTCCACCTTTGGAGGTATCGGACTTAATTGTACTTTTTGTCGGTTCACTTTTGGCGTAAGGATTTGCATTTTTACCGTTGTAAACACATCCCGTAATTAAAGGCCGATCCGGATCCCCATCCAGAAACGTGACGACAACTTCCATCCCAATGCGCGGCGTAAAAACACCGCCCCAATTGTTTCCCGCCCATAATTGAGCTACGCGAATCCAACAGGAACTTTTCTCATCTTGGGTCCCTCGTTGATCCCAATGAAAATGGACTTTAACGCGCCCAAATTCATCAGTCCAAATTTCTTCTCCAGCTTTGGTCGTGACAATAGCTGTTTGCGTACTATGAATCAGGGGCTTAGGGGTTATAAGTTGCGGACGGAAAGGTACATCTGCCGGAAATGCTACAAACTCATTTTCATACAGCTCTTCACTTTCACTTTTTGCATTCTGATTAATGCGATGATGCACACGATAAAGAACATACTTTTTATTTAAATCAGATCGTGGATGTTCTGCCATCGTAAAGCTATACATGGAACAGAAAGTAGGTACTGTAGAAAACCCACTTAAAGTAATTTTAGCCCATTCTAAGTCTTGAATTCGATGATTGGCAATTAAGTCCCCCTCATCGGATTTCATAAACATACCGGGATATTGATAAACTTCACCGCCCATACCTTTGCCAGACACTTTGTTGTAAAGCTTCGTTGTGGGAGTCTTAAAATTAAAGTCTGCTGCTGCAAACTTCTTGACCACGACTTTTTCTTGATTTCGTACGGTATAAAGCATATTAAAGGGCGGTTTTGAAGAATATGATTTTAGAAACTTAATCGTCCCCGGGTCTACATCCTCTGCTCCTTTCGAATCATCACAAATAACCATTTTGTGAGCAGAGCTCGTGTGCTCAAAATAGTAAAATATGCCCTCTTCTTCCATGAGTCGACAAATAAAATCAAAACAACTTTCGGCATATTGCACGCAGTATTTACGCACTCTTTTGCCACAAGAGGATGTCTTATCTTCTATTTCTGTCACATCATTATCGCTTAAAACTTCCTTGATAATTTCCATCGCTGTTTTATTTTGAAAAATGCGGTGGTCACGCGTAAATTTCAGCAACCAAAATTTGGGATATATTTTGGCTTGATAAAAAGTATAATTATTTTTCCCCTTTTTTACGGTCCAACCCTGTTCTGCCGTGCCTACAATTCCGCAGAAATATCTTTTGCCCTTTCCATACTCGTAAGTAACTTGGATTTCCTTCCCCACAAGCTTAGATAAATCAAGATCGGGCGATAGCGAGTGCATATCAAGATTAAAACAAAAAGGCTCAGAAATTTGCTCCACACCATCAAATCTGTCCATTATCAAGGCATCTTTGCCTAAAGGAGTGCTGATCTTTAAATTCACTTTATCTTGAACTGCAAGCATTGTTCATCACTCAATTTTGGGTTAGGACATCTTAGTGCTTAATTATTCTGGCACGACTTTTCAGTAATGTTGAGAGGAAAAATGATTGGGTACAGCAAAGTCCCGTGGTATCTTATGTTCAACTCCTTCGAAAATAGGCTTTAATTTATGATTGCAAAATTATCCGGCATACTGGATTCTACAGGCCCAGACTGGCTCATCCTAGATGTAGGCGGTGTAGGATACCAAGTTTTTGCCTCCGCACGCACACTATCGCACCTACCCCAAATGGGAGAAAAATTCTCTCTCATGATTGAAACGTTGGTCCGTAATGAGCAAACTCAGCTCTTTGGTTTCTTTCACGAGGACGAACGAACTTGGTTTCGTTTGCTTTTGGGCATTCAAGGCGTAGGTGCTAAGGTTGGCTTAGCCCTTCTTTCGGCCTTGTCGAGCGATGAGCTTCATCAAGCCATTTTGACTCAAGATCAAGCCCTTATTACCCGTGCCGATGGTGTAGGGCCGAAGTTAGCGGGACGCATTGTAGCAGAGCTCAAAGGTAAAGTGGGGGGATTTGCCTTACAATTAAGCACCACAAACTCTGGAAGTATTGATAGTATTGCTTCAGTTTCTGGGGGAATGAGTGAAGCCATTTCTGCCCTCACTAATCTTGGCTACCGGCGTGCAGAAGCTGTCGAGGCTGTCGCCAAATCTTCTCAAACCCTCGGGCCCGGGGTCTCAACAGAAGCCCTCATTCGCCAGGGGTTGAACATTCTATCGCAAAAATTAGCCGGCGGAGCCAATCATGGTTGAAATAAACAAGGCGGTTGAAGAACGTCTCAGTACTCCAGAATTTCTCGAAGAAGATTTGGGTGAAGTTTCCCTTCGCCCTCTCACCTTAAAAGACTTTACGGGTCAAGCGCCGGTTCGTGCCAATTTAAGCGTATTCATTGAAGCCGCCCGCACCCGGGGCGATGCCATGGATCATGTGTTACTATTTGGACCGCCAGGTTTGGGTAAGACAACGTTGGCACAAATTATTGCTCGGGAACTGGGTGTTGGATTTCGCACCACCTCTGGGCCCATCATTGCCCGTGCTGGCGATTTGGCCGCACTTTTGACCAATCTGCAGCCGCACGATGTTTTATTTATTGATGAAATTCACCGGTTGAGCCCCGCAATTGAAGAAATTTTATATCCCGCTATGGAGGATTTCAAACTCGATATCATGATTGGTGAAGGACCGGCTGCTCGCTCCATTCAAATTGAATTACCCCCTTTTACTCTCGTGGGCGCAACTACACGCAGTGGATTATTAACCCAGCCTTTACGGGAACGATTCGGTATCCCGTTGCGCCTCATGTTTTATGATGTTGAGGATTTGCGACGTATTGTGAAACGAGGAGCAGATTTGCTCAACTTTGTCCTCAATGATGATGGCGCCACAGAGATTGCCCGACGTTCCCGTGGTACACCTCGAATTGCCGGACGCCTTCTGCGTCGCATTCGCGACTTCGCTGCCGTTGCAGGAGAAACTATTGTAACAGCAGAGGTTGCCAACCTCGCCCTCAATCGCTTGCAAGTGGACCGTCTTGGTCTCGAAGCCCAAGATCAACGCTATTTGCAGTTGATGATTGATTTTTATAAAGGCGGACCCGTGGGTGTTGAAACCCTGGCTGCTGCGTTAGCCGAGCAAACGGAAACCCTTGAGGAAGTCATTGAGCCCTATCTCATTCAACAAGGTCTTATTCAACGAACCGCTCGCGGGCGTATGCTCACCGACCTTGCCTATATACACTTAGGCTTACCGACAAGAGATAATTCTCTATCTTAAGGTAAAGGAAAATCAGACTTTTATGCAGCAGACCGAAGGGTAATATGAGTAATTTCTGCTGCAGTCCCTAACCGCATGGGTGGGCCCCAAAACCCTGTACCGGAACTGATATATACTTGCGTTTGCTTATTATAGCGATGAAGACCTGTTGTATAAGGTTGCTGCAGATAAACCAAATAAGTAAACGGCCAAATCTGACCCCCATGGGTGTGCCCGGAAAGTTGAAGATCAACACCCTGCTCAGCTGCTTCATGGATAGCTGCCGGCTGATGGGCTAAAAGAATCAATGCCTTATTGGGGTCCCGACCCCGCAAAGCTTTTTTTAAATTGGGCCCTTCCCCCGGGAAGTGACTGCTTCCCCAATCGTCAACGCCAGCCAGATCAAAACTAATGGAATCAGTGCCAGCTGAAATTGAGACCCGCTCGTTACGTAATACTCGAATGCCGAGGCCCGCAATATAATCACACCAGGGTTCGACGCCAGAATAATATTCATGATTGCCGGTAATAAAATAAATACCCATCGGCGCTTCTAAATTCGCAAGCGGATCTACGTGAGCGCGTAAATCTTCAACGGAACCATCAACCAAATCGCCCGTAATAACAATTAAATCCGGCTTCAAAGCATTCACCTTGTTAACCACTTTTTGCAACCAATCGCCCTTAATTAATGCCCCGATATGAAGATCCGTAATTTGAACAATTCTCGTTCCATCTAGCGATTTCGAAAGCCGATCGAGTTTAATCATTAAAGGCTTAACTTTTACGAAACGTAACCCATTCCACAAAGCGATTGCTCCCAATATTCCGGTAACACTCAATGCCACAACACCAAAGCAAAATTGAAGAAGGGACTGAGGTTCCGGCAAATGACTTAAAGGAACAAATTTCAAGAAAAACCAAACCGCATCTGTTGCAACGAGTGTCACAAATAGGATTAAGGCAAAACCCATCCAAGGATAAATCGCCCACGCCAAAAGGGTTGCCGCTTTACGGGGCAAAATGCGGCTGACGGGAATATGAATTAAGGTAAGTAAAGAATATATTGTCAACAAAGACCCCAAAAAGAAACTCTGAGAGCCAGTTAACTGCAGATAATAGTTCAGGCGCGTAAACATATAAAAATGCGACAACCCGAGAATAAGGGCAAAAATACTCAGAAAAGTGAGAATTTGTTTCAGTTTAGGCATGAGAGTCCCTTTTTAATTTGTTTGTATCTCTTTCATGCCAACAAAACAAGATTAAGAAAAGAGAAGCTCGATAATATGTGGATTGTTTTACATAGGGTAACAAATGAAGAAAAATATTTAAAAGGAATCCACACTGTTGCGTGAACTTACGAAATTTGGCATTTCCGTTATGCCTTTATACCATACTTCTTGAGGTATTTTTATGCCTACGCTCTCAAGATTATTCTTAAACTTTAGATCCGTCGTGGAGTCCTTTGTCTTGTAGGTAACTGCTCCGGCTCTCGGCAATGCTGGCGCAAAAGCAGATAAGGCAGATGCATATCCTTCCTTATAATCAAGTGTATCCACCATACATATTGCAAAAGCTCCAATGGTATTCAAAAGATGTATATAGAGGAAGTGCCCTCGGCCTTCCGTTATTTTTAAACGAATTTCCTGTGCCAATCTTGCTATATGCATTAGGGGGCTAAGATCATCAACCGGCAGGACACCTAAGGGTTCGGTTAGATATCTCCAAAACCAATACATTGCTTCCATTTCTTCACGAATTTCTGAAAAAGCTTTATCTTTTAACACAGTTTGAACAAATCCATAAGGACAATTCGCTAGTCGCAAGGCAACATCGAGGGTGTGGGGCCGTTGTTGGTAGTTTGGCTTTTCTATATTTGCTTGAGCATAATTTTGGAGGTTGGCAATGGCCCTTAATACTTTAGGTTTTTGTTTTTTTCTAAAGTCTTGCACCATAAGCTCATTACCCTGTTTAATAAGCAATTCTTCTAAAAGAGAAAGGGCATGATTAGCCAGAACCACGAGAGGCTCAACACGATATTTGTTTACATAATAAGGTGTTACGACAGGATAACTTTGGTATATTCCATAACGAAATATTTGAGAAAACTCTAACACGATTGTATGCAAATAACTGATTAAAGGACCAAAACCAGGGCGTTTTGGTGTTTTTTCGTAGCCAAAAGAAACACAAGGGTGCGATTGCAAAAATTCACTAAAGTAACGAGAATCTGTAAAATCATGCCCATCTAAGATAGCTTTATCTAAGAGTACTTCTTTGCCCTCAGGGGCTTTTACAAGGTCGATACATTTTCCCGTATTTTTACGTAGCCATGTTTTGACAGCCGAAGAAAGTGAGCCTTCAAAGCGCTCAATTTTAATACCACCGAGATCCAAATCTTTTGGGAAAATCGTCTCATGGTTTGGAAAAATTACACAACCTTCAATCTGACGCAAGTCAATTTCAGAAGCCCAAACTGCCGTATCACTTGGGAAGAGATTCACTATTCGATCTCTTAATAGTTTTGCCGGAATCAACACAGCTTGGATATATGCCCCCACATTGGGATCTAAAGAATTCTCGCACAAGGCTGTGTGCAAACTAAAATAAATACAAGGCCGAAAACTATCAGGATTCGGTGTATATGTTATGCTCTTACGCATCGTGTTTGTCATCTCAAAGGTGGTTAAAGGAACAAGAGCACCACCATACAGTTTTAAATTTGTCTGCTCACCAAACAAATTCATTCGCGTTAAATGAACTAAATACCCATTTTCCAATAAATCTGCAGCTATCGCACACCCAGCTGCTAGATGCACTGCATCTTTTGGAGTTTCGTGCCCATTAACAAGACGTGAAGGCGACGTGGCACCGAGGCCGGCATCTTTATCCACACCCCCGATGGAACTTGATAGAAAGGGGAAGGCCATGACTATAGGCCATAATAATTTATAATAAAATTTGTTCATAATTTTAATTTTTATATGAAAGAATTCTTATATTCTAAGTAAAGCAAAATACACAATTTATCAATTTAAATGTGAAGCCTTATAAATGGCAAATCGTCACAACCGATTCCTTATGAAAAATCGTTTGACAGGTCGCTTTACTCCTTGCAACGACTGGCATCAAATGGACGAAGCCGACTTTACTTTTCCGAAAAAAAATCATGATCTTTCAATAACATTCCTTATCTTGTTTATTCTTCTTCAAAATTCTTCTGCGCCCTAACACAGAAAAAATTTCATATGACCACATGAAATTAAGCTGATATTTCTCCTATCGTTTTAGAAAAGTTCTCATAGAATAAGACTGTAACCAAATGTGAAAAATTTCTTAATTAATGGGAGGTTCAAATGAAAGTTCTCAATTCAAAATTTTTACTCAGTTTGTTGGTTGTCGCGTGGTGGGCAACACCGGTTTTGGCCAGTGATAAAACAACAGGACAAGAAGAAAAGGCTACACCCACGTCTCAACCAACAACACAAACACCACCTGATAAGGTTGAGCCTCTCGGTTTAGAAGGGGGAGATTTTGTTAACAAGCCCTCAGATCTTGCAGATAGGATTGGCAATAAAATTGAACAAGTTGCCGATAATCTTTTTGGTAACAAAAAAGAAGATAAAAAATAGTATTTAGACCCTACAAACCCAAAAGAAGCCTTTGAGTAAAGTTCTGAATTGAACAAACTCCTCAAAGGCTTTTTTGATTATAAATCCACTGTTCCCCGCTTCGCTCCTCGCAATGAGGCCAACGAAATTTTAATCGCTGTTTGATACGAGGCCTTTCAACCGATAAAGCTCATCAAGCGCTTGACGGGGCGAGAGATCATCGAGTGAAAGTTCTTGCAAAGCCTCTTCCGCACGAGAAGTTTTTGTTGGCAAAACCGGGGGGGAAGAAACGTCTAATGGTTGTGTTGCATGAATAGGAACATCTTTGCGCTCACCTTCCAATATTGCCAAGACTTGCTTTGCCCGTTCAACTGCCAGAGCCGGTAAACCGGCAAGTGCTGCCACATGAATGCCATAGGATTTATCAGCACATCCCGGAATGACTTCATGCAAAAAAATCACATCCCCATTCCATTCCTTAATGCGCATGGTCGCACACACCATCATGGGTAAACTGCTGGTTAGTTGGGTGAGTTCATGATAATGAGTAGCAAACAAAGCGCGGGATTTATTAACGCGACACAAAGATTCCACAACTGCCCAGGCAATGGACAAACCATCAAATGTCGCTGTCCCCCGCCCAATTTCGTCTAAAATAACAAAAGATCGAGCAGTGGCTTGATGCAAGATAGCTGCCGTTTCTACCATTTCAACCATAAAGGTGGACCGCCCCGCTGCCAAATCATCCGCCGCTCCCACACGACTAAAAATACGATCCACAATACCAATGTGGGCAGTGGTTGCTGGTACATATGACCCCATTTGAGCGAGCAAAATAATCACAGCATTTTGGCGTAAAAAAGTACTTTTCCCCGCCATATTTGGCCCCGTCATTAGGATTAGTTTCTGTGCATCATCCATCAAACAATCGTTAGCCACAAACGGCGTATTTCCCGCAGATTTGAGGGCTGTTTCTACAACCGGGTGGCGCCCCCCTTTAATGTCAAACATCATCGTGTCATCTACGATGGGACGCACATAATTCTCTTCAACCGCAAGCTGAGCGAGAGAGGCGGCAACATCCAGGCTTGCTAACGCTCGACAGGTTTGTAAAATTTCGGGAGCCCGTCCTTGAACTTCCGCGACTAAATCAGCAAAAAGTTGCAGTTCTAACGTCAAAGCGTGATGGGCTGCTGATTCAATTTCGCGTTCTAATTCAGACAAGGCGAGGGTCGTATACCGAATGGAAGACCCAAGTGTTTGGCGGTGGATAAACTCCTCACTCATTTTTTGAGCGTGGGAAGGGCCTATATCTACATGATAACCAATGACATTATTGTGACGAATTTTTAAAGTGTTAACGCCCGTTTTGGTAATATATTCCGCTTGCAATTTTTGGGTCAGACTAAAACTGTTATCTCGCAAAACGCGATAATGATCTAGCTCTTCATGATAGCCGGTAGCCATAAATCCCCCCTCACGTGCGTAAGGAGGCAAACTATCAGCAAGGGCACGATTTAACCGATCCCAAACAAGAGTATGCCCCCCTAACCGTGCATTTTCTCGGGAGATAGGTTCTGGCATATTTTGTGCGCCTAAAAGATTTTGAATCGTTTCTGCTTGTCTTAACCCATCCCGAAGGGCAGCTAAATCTCGGGGACTTCCTCTCCCCAAGTTAATACGCGATAAGGCGCGTTCCATATCAGGGCATGACTTTAAAGCTTCGCGCACTTGACCCCTTGTCTGAGAAGCTTCAACAAAAAATGTCACCATATCCAAACGCTGAAGCAGGGGTGCTACCTGAGTTAGAGGCGCATTCAATCGCAAACTTAATAAACGACTGCCAGCCGCTGTTAGGGTTCTATCTATGGTACTTAAAAGCGTTCCCTGACGTTGCCCATTTAAGGTAATTTCTAATTCCAAGCTGCGCCGGGTGGCAGGATCAATCATCAGAATACCTTGAGATGAAATTTTTCGAGGACGCTCAATCATTGTCAAAGCTGACTTTTGAGTAATGTAAATATAATCGATCAAAGCACCTGCGGCGCGAATTTCACTGGCTGTAAATTTTCCAAATGCATCTAAAGTTTGTACGTGATAAACCTCTTCTAAACGTCGTCGGCTATTGTCTTCATCAAATCGAGCTTGAGGTAGCGGACTTAATTTTTTCTTCCACCCCCCAAACGTTTCATAAAGTGCTGGCTCTTCTAACAGACGATCCGGTAACACAATTTCTGCGGGATTTAAACGCGCCAAAAGGGAAGCGAGTCCCTCGATTGTTGTTTCCTCAATTAAAAAAACACCTGTAGAAAGATCAATAGCGCCCACCCCGATTGCTTTTTGGGTCACCGGAGACAGGGCGACTAAAAAATTATTTTGTCGAGCATCCAAAAGCCCTTCTTCGGTTAAGGTTCCCGCCGTGACAACACGCACCACGTCTCGACGCAACGGGCCTTTAGCTCCTCGCTTTTTGGCGGCTGCTGGGTCTTCCATTTGTTCACAAACCGCAACCTTAAATCCTTTTTGAATAAGCTTTGCCAAATAAATTTCATAGGTATGGGCTGGTACACCACACATGGGAATTTCTTCCCCTTCTTGTTTGCCGCGTTTGGTAAGAGCGATATCAAGAGCCTTAGCGGCGACTATAGCATCCTCAAAAAACAATTCATAAAAGTCGCCCATTCGAAAGAACAGCAAACAGGTGTGGTATTGTTGCTTCATCTCCCAATATTGTGCCATCACAGGAGACATACCCAAAGGAGGCTTCCCCGTTTCAATAACGTCCGGTTCACCAAAATTGAGGAGCGATTGGGTATTTGTCATCGTGAATTGGTCATTCTATTGATTAGACTTGTTCGATTCCCATCTTTAAACCAAAAGCAGGGGAAAGGGCAAGCCTTCTCCCTGCCCCTTTACATCATCTTTTTTAGCATATCGTCCCGGGCTTTTTAAAGCATTGAGTATACAGCTTATTTCAGATCATGATATCGGGCTTTCATCGTCTAGAAGAGGACTTTTACATGCATGCGAATCCCCTATGCCAAAAAATAAACGAATACCTTGCCAAGAATAGCCAGCGATATACTTGGATTAAAAATGCACGCCCCAGTCAACTTCCTCCTTGCGGAGATTGGCGAACCTGGATGATTCTTGCCGGACGTGGTTTTGGCAAAACCCGCACGGGAGCAGAAACCACACGGAATTGGGCCTGTTCGGGACGCTATCGACGCTTAGCTCTCATTAGTCAATCTATTCGCGAGGCCCGTGCTGTCATGGTCGAAGGAGTAAGCGGACTGTTAGAAATACATCCCCCTTTCGAGCGCCCTCATTTTAAAAAAACACTTCATCAACTGGTTTGGCCTAATGGGACAGTGGCTACGCTTTACGGAGCGGATCATTTTGATCATTTTCGAGGGCCTCAATTCGACGCCATCTGGATTGATGAATTGGCCAAATTTCGTTACCCTGAAGAAACATGGAATCAATTGATGTTAGCTTTGCGCCTGGGAAATGACCCGCGCTGTATTGTGACCACCACTCCCCGACCCATTCCCTTAATTGAAAAACTTCAGTTACGTAAAGATGTTGTCGTGACAAAAGGAACAACATTTGAAAATCACAATAACCTGGCGCCGGCATATTTGGATCAAATTGTGAAGCAATTTGAAGGCACACGCCTTGGAGCTCAAGAACTCTATGCGGAAGTGTTAACAGAACACCAAGGGGCATTGTGGAGACGAGATTTGATTCGCTACCAAGAGCCACTTTATGATGCAATCGGTACACCGAAATTGATTCGTATCGTGATCGCCATTGATCCGGCCACCACCCATCATGAAGAGAGCGATGAAACAGGTATCGTTATTGCGGGTCTTGCGGAAAATAAGTGTGCTTATATCCTTGACGATTTAAGTGGTCGACTCAGCCCCGGAGATTGGGGACAACGCGTGGTTGAATCTTACTGGCGGTTAAATGCAGATCGCGTCGTTGCTGAAGTCAATAAAGGAGGAGACCTTGTCGAGCGTATTTTACGAAGTCTTGATCCAACAATTCCTTACAAAGCCGTCCGTGCGACACGGGGGAAATTCACCCGAGCTGAACCCATTGCAGCCCTCTATGAGCAAAATCGCGTCTTTCATACACGACCATTCAGTTTCCTGGAAAATCAGTTATGTACTTATGTACCTGGTATCACAACCAAATCTCCCGATCGGTTAGATGCCCTGGTTTGGGCTTTGACGGACTTGCTCCTTGAACATGAAACCAACCCTACCCTCAAACTATGGGGGCCTCAATAGATAGGGCCCAAATACTCCTTTTAATACTTTATTTATCAATTCCGTTCATTCTTAAAAGTAGATGATGCATTTTGAAAGAGAAAAACATGATAAAAGCTTTAGTATTCATAGTGAGTTTTGGAATATTTTCACAAACTTATGCAATTGCTTGTAAAAGAAATTGCGGTGTAGGGAATTGTGGAAGCTTGTCCTACTTTATGTCGGATTGTGCCCAATGCAAAAGTGTGAATTCAAAGTGTAGCAAGGCTTTTTGTAAAAACCACCCAAATCTCTGTGACCCTAAGGGACCGCTTAAAGATTTGGGAATCGATAGCATGACAATTTCCAGTGAGGGTAAAATTTCTAACATTTGTCTGGCAAAGCTTTTCCCAGAAATGACTTTTAAAGGACACTCGAATGGCGATATTAATATCGCGGCTTTAAACACTCTAGATATTAAAACTTTTGGACAAACGAGGGGCGCAACACCAGCGACCTCCTATGAAAGAAATATCGGTATTATTCGCAAACTTATGGCAAACTATCTTGTCGCTCAAGACCCAAAACTTCAAGAAGATGCCAACTTCCTTATGAGAATTGTCGATCAACGTCTTACGAGTGATTTTATGGTAGATATAAAAAATTTATCCTTACTTAATTTCCATACAATTGCTGAAGATTTGCGCGCTAAAATTTTCAAATTAAAAGGGATTGAAACACAACTACGTTTTGAAATCTATGAAGGAAAGAAATTTCCCATGACAGTTTCCAAACTGGGGTGTATAGCAGAAAAATCTACCGAGACCACCCCTCTGGCCATTAATGAGAAAGTCCAGTAAACTTAAAACCCACACGCATTTTTCTTGATCATTTTTAAGATAATGGGTAAAAGAAAACTATGGTAAAAAGTCGTCATTCTTTCACTCCTTGTTTTTTGTATAAGCGGTAACGCTTATCTCCATTTATCTAACCTGCCCTATAACTGTTTTCTTTAGATTATCATTAAAAACAATTAATTATGGATTATGAAAATGAACAAAATATCCTATGAAGATTTTAGTCGTGTTGACTTGCGCTGTGGAAAAGTCGTCAAAGTGGAGTTGTTTGCGCGCGCCCAAAAACCTGCCTACAAAGTATGGGTAGATTTTGGGCCTGAAATCGGAACCAAACAAACGTCTGCACAAATTACCCAACACTATACGCCGGAAAGTCTTCTTGGACGACTTGTTGTTGGGTGCGTTAATCTTTCCCCCCGCAACATTGCGGGCTTTATGTCAGAATTTCTCCTAGTGGGATTTTCAGATGCAAACGGTGCTATTTGTCTTGCAACCTCAGACCCTGCTGTACCAGAAGGACAAAAACTGCATTAAATGACGATTCAAGTCAACCGCTTGACATTAGCCTCAAGCGGTTGATTTTAGAAAATGCTCTTATTTTTTCACAAGGCTTTGAATAGCTTTAATTAATCGAGTTCCTTGAGCAGTTAATTTCTTGGTTTGAAATGGCCATTCTTGAAATTCACCTGAATCACAAAGAATTACTCGATTCCAACGATAAGGCGCACAATAGGGAATACCCACTTGGAATTTCTCATTGGAAAAATAAATTCTCAAAACATCGGTATTTTTCAAGGCCTGATTAGCGTCCGCCGGGAACCTCTCTTCAAAAAGCATACCGGGAAATTTCCACTCAAGATCTAAGATATTTTCAGGTAACTCAGGAGGGTGTTGTTCATGCCATGCCCGTTGTACTTCTTCCATCGAATTAAGGGAGAAGAAACGCTCTACCTGAATTGAATGAATACCAATGGACCCCATTTCCAAAAATTGTAAAAATTTTGGGCAATGATTGCCTCCCTGTTGTGAAGTGCGCCAACTATAAAACCTATCTATAAGGTGCATAAATGAAAATGCGCCTGCAGCTGAATCTGCGCGGTCGACTATATAAACAGGTGAATTATCTTGGGGTAAAACTGTCTGGAGATAGGAAAAATATCTCTCAATCCTATTCTGTGTGACAAAAATTTTGAAGAGGGACGTTAATGAGCTTGCAGAAATTGTGCTTTTCCCATCTGTAATATTTCTTTGAGCATGATTAGCTTTATCTGAATATGGCAAAGAAATTACTCTTCTGGAATTTGCATTATTTTCACAAAATTCTCGAAAGTATGTTGAGAATAATTGGGGAGAGCGACCTAAAAAAATAATAACGCTGTTTGGCTCTGTTTTCTGAATAAGTCGCTCAGTAGCCTGACAAAGGTAAGGTTCTATTGCAATAGTGCAATTCTCAACGTCTGAGCTTGATAAATCCTTGGGTTTTAGTCCATGATATTCTTCATTTTCATCACATATATAGTGACCCTCGCTTAACTTAAAATCTTTAATAGCTTGAATGGAAATTGTATGAATGTTGAGATCGCCTAAAATTTCATAAAAATCTTCGGCAGAAATATATTTTAAGACCTCACTTTTCGGTATATTTTTTGAATTATAGGGATTTTCGGATTTATTCACACTATGAAGAAAAGACGTTGCATGTATTGGATTTGTAAAATCACTCTCAGTAGAAGAAAGATCTTTTAACAATTCTAGAAGAACCGTTTGGATACCCTTCTTTATGATCGTGTGATCTAGAAAAACTTCAAAATTTGCCACTCTTGAAACTTTCGAAGAGGGAGTCTCTTCCTCGATTTTTTCAACAGCATAAGCGGGGACTAGATAATAGGTAACGACAAGCAATCGCACCAAGAAACTCATGATTTACACCTACTACTAATATTTTTGAAAGATTTAATTTATATATGGTGATCGTATTGTTAATTACAATATATAATATTTAACGTAATTAAAAAGCTTTCGATCAGGAAAATCCAGGAGGGATTAATAATAAGAAATAAGAGTTACCAATTGTGATCTTTATCCAAGCTTAACTTTGTTTTTTCTGCCACTTCCGGCAATGAACGTATTTTGAGCATAATTTCACGGCTAAGCTCTTCGGCAAGATTGATAAGAGCACGCTCACTTGCTGCAGTTTGTGCACTTCGTGTGCTAAATTCTTCTGTATAATTCAAAATGTAACTGCTGTAAGAGGTAACCACCCCACTTGCAAAAGATTCTCTGCCTAGCTGAATGGAGTAAGTTGCCATAGCTTGCACTTGGCTTCGGGATATTGTGGCGTCAGTTCCATAAGCAATCGGCACATAACCTTCACTCACAGAAATGTTAATGATATACGCGTTGGTATTTATTTTCGGCGTCAAAGCAAGTTGCTTTTCTAATTCTCGACGAAATTTATAGGCCGAATACCCGGTGCCTGTGATACTCAAATTAAACTTTTGGGGCGTTTCATGTTGACCGGACAATAAGGGCTGGAAGCCACATCCAACAAGAATAAAGCTTAAAAAAGTTAATAAGAAGAACTGCCTACCTGCCATTTTTAGTCTCTTTCTCATTTTATATCGCCCCTCAAACAACAATATTTACAATCCGATTCGGAATCGTAACGATGCGACGTATAGGACGACCAGCGATATCGCGAATAACAGCTGGAATAACGAGAGCCTCTGCTTCAACAAGGGATTTTTCAGTATCAACAGGCGCTTGAAAAGATCCTCGCGTTTTGCCATTAACCTGAACCGCAATCGTAGCGCTTTCAATTGCCGAAAGATTAGGATCAGCAACGGGCCAGGAGACATTAACTAGGCTGTCCGATTTTCTCATCCGACTCCAAAGCTCGCTGGTCAAATGGGGAATAATGGGATTCAAACCCTGAAGAAGAATTTCTATACCCTCCTTCAAAGCTGCACGGCTTATTCCTTTATGATCGACAGCTTTTTCAAGCGCATTTGTTAATTCACGCAAGAAGGCGATAGCCTTGTTAAACGCATTGCGTTCATAAGCATTTTGAAACTTCATAAGAGATTGATGAATATTTTTTCGTAAATTGAGCGTGGGCTCTGACTCCCCCGTCCGATCTTCAAGATCAAAAACTTGAAGACTCAACCGCCACACACGATTAATATATCGCCAAGCCCCCTCAACCCCCTCATCACTCCAGTCAAAATCTCTTTCGGGGGGCGTATCTGACATAACAAATAATCGCGCAGCATCTGTCCCATAGGTATCAATAATTGACTGGGGATCCACCACATTTTTCTTAGACTTACTCATTTTTTCAGAACGCCCTACTATCACAGGGGTGCCGTCTTTAACCATGACATACTTGCCGTCTCGATTTTTTTCAACTTCATGGGGATAAAGCCACTGACCGTCTTTTCCTTGATAAGTTTGATGACAAACCATCCCTTGGGTTAGAAGATTTTGAAAAGGCTCATCTATCGTTATATAGCCACAATCTCTCAACGCTTTGGTAAAGAATCGAGCATAGAGTAAGTGCAATACAGCATGCTCTACGCCTCCGATATACCAATCAACAGACATCCATTTTTGACTTGCGGCTTTATCAATAGGTTCCTTAGAAAATGGATTGCAATACCGCAAGAAATACCAAGAAGACTCAACGAAAGTATCAAAAGTATCTGTTTCTCGAACCGCGTCTTTAGAACAGTGGGGACAAGGAACATATTTCCAAGTTGGGTGATTGGCCAGTGGATTCCCCCCTTGTCCAAACATAACATCCTTAGGAAGTAAAACCGGCAAATCTTGATCCGGTACAGGAACAGGACCACAGTCCTCACAATAAATTACAGGGATTGGACAACCCCAATAGCGTTGTCGAGAGATACACCAATCTCGCAAACGATAGGTAATACGCCGCTCTCCCATCTTACGATGTTCAATTTCCTCAATGACTTTCGCGCGCGCTTCTTCAACAGATAATCCATTCAAAAAATCGGATTTTTGTAACGTTCCTGGGCCTGTATAAGCTTCCCTTAAAGGCTCAGAAAGGTCTGATTCTCCTTCAGCTTGGACAACTTTAATGATGGGCAACTGATATTTTGTTGCAAATTCAAAGTCTCGTTCATCGTGCGCCGGACAGCCAAAAAGCGCGCCAGTTCCATAATCCATCATCACAAAATTGGCCACATATACGGGCAATGTATGACCTGCTATAAATGGGTGATAAACCCGAAGACCTGTATCAAAACCCTTTTTTTCTTCCGTACTTAAAGCTTCTTCTGTGATGGGTGTCTGTTGACACATGGCCACGAATTCCGCCAACTGTGAATTTGTTTTAGCCAAGGTTTCAACAAGGGGATGAGCCGATGAAATTGCACAAAAAGCAGCGCCGAATAAAGTTTCAGGTCGCGTGGTAAAAACCTCGATAACCTCTTGATCTCGATCGACCACAGAAAACCGGAGGAGCGCCCCTTCAGACCGACCAATCCAATTTTCTTGCATACGCAAAACTTTATCCGGCCACCCGTTTTCAATCTTTGCCAGATCGTCTAATAGCTCTTGAGCATAACGCGTAATTTGCAAAGACCATTGCGTCAATTTTTTCTTTTCAACAATTGCTCCCGATCGCCATCCTCGGCCGTTGATGACTTGTTCATTGGCCAAAACAGATCCCTCGATGGGATCCCAATTCACCCAAATCTCTTTGCGATAGGCCAAACCTTTGCGCCAAAAATCTAAAAATATTTTTTGTTCATGAGCATAATAATCTGGCTGGCACGTCGTGACTTCTCGAGCCCAATCAAAAGCAAATCCTAAGGTTTGAAACTGCTTCTTCATAACCTTGATGTTTTCGACTGTCCAATCTGCAGGATCAACTTGATGCTCTGCTGCTGCATTTTCAGCCGGCAATCCAAACGCGTCCCAACCCATGGGATGGAGAATGGCATACCCTTGAGCCCGTTTGTATCGTGCAATCGCATCCCCAATGGAATAGTTGCGCACATGGCCCATATGAAGATGGCCTGAGGGATATGGGAACATTTCTAGAATGTAAGATTTAGGCTTTGTGGTATCATCCTGAACTTCAAAAATTTTTTCTTCTGTCCAGGCTTTTTGCCATTTACGCTCAAACTCTTTAAAGGCATAGGCCGTCATGGTTTAAATCTCAAAGTTGCTACTTATTGGCTTCCAAGTGCTTGACCCGCAATTGACGTGCTTTAGATAGAATAATATTTTCCATTTCTGTGGCCGCTGCCGTATCAGCGGAAGCATTCACCCATGCGCCTCTTTTGTTGGTCTGCTTATAAATGGTAACCTTTATGGCGTCCGTCCGCAATTGTGGATTTGTTACGTAAATGGTGACTTTTATGCGCTCGTGAGGCGTGCTTGGTGCTGTATACCAATCTGTCACAATGACTCCCCCTAAAGCATCTACAGATGCCAGGGGCATGAAAGACAGGGTATCGAGGGAGGCGCGCCAGATAAAGGGATTAGCTGTGGCAGAGGCCATCATCCCCGGAGAACCTGGTTTTTTTGGCCCCCCAAACTGCAGAAAATCCTCTCCAAATAAATTTCCAAATTCTTTTTTCCGCGCCTCATTGCGCCCCATCGGCACATTTTGGCCTTCTTTGGAGGATAAATCACTGCTACAACCCCCTAAAATAATAAGGCTTGAAGTTATCGCAAAAATGAATTTTTTTTCTGAATGTTTCAACACAGGTGTAAAACTCCATTATTATTAAGTAATTTTAAGGATGTTTTCCAAATTGGATTAAACCAATTATTTCCTCTTTATGCCATGAGCTTAGGGAATATGACAAGCTGAAATACTATAAAATGTAATTTTATCATATCTCTTTTGTTATTATTTGATTTTTTATTACTCCATTCTTCTCCTATTTTCTTTATTTTTCATAAAAATTTTTTCTATATTTTTTTAAATTGTTTTATTAGACAACGTGCTTTTTTTGCTGGTATGATTAATGTACAAATTTCAATACATATCAAAACGAGAGATAAAAGAAAATGGCAAAAGGTGACGTGCGACCCGATGTAGGGCAGAAAACAAATCCCATTCCCAACGGCGATAGGACTATTCCTAGATCTATTCCTTTTTCTATCCTAACGGCTATTGAGACTTGCATTACCGCTGGGAAATCGGGAGATATAAATGCGTCTCTTTCTCTTAAATTACCCTTTTTCACAAGCCAGGTATCCGCAGGTTTTCCGTCCCCCGCCGATGATTACCTCGAGAATCCACTGGATTTAAATCAATATTTAATCCGGCACCCCGCGGCTACTTTTTTCGTTCGCTCATCAGGAGATTCCATGATCAAAGCCGGAATCCACAATAATGACATTTTGATCGTTGATCGCTCATTGGAAGCCAAAAACGGTTCAATTGTCATTGCTGTTGTAAATGGAGAACTGACCGTCAAACGTCTTTATATCAAAGGAAAAAATATGTTCTTAAAACCTGAAAATCCGCATGACCCTGATTTTGTGATTACGCAAGATTTGGCCTTTCAAATTTGGGGCGTCGTAACGTCTGTCATTCACGAATTTAAGAGCCATTCATGATTGGTTTATTAGATGCAAATAATTTCTTCGCCTCTTGCGAACGGGTTTTTCGACCTGATCTTATAACTCACCCTGTGGCAATCCTTTCTAATAATGATGGCTGCATTATTGCCCGCTCTAACGAAGTTAAAGCGATCGGAATTCCTATGGGCGCCCCTTATTATAAAGTCAAAAAGATTCTCGATGCCCATAAAGTCGCTGTCTTTTCTTCCAACTTTTCTCTTTATGGAGATATGTCTTGCCGTATGATGAACCTTCTTCACGCCCTTGTCCCCAGAATGGAAGTTTATTCTGTTGATGAAGCTTTTATTGATTTATCAGGCATATCCAATATAGAAGCATTTTCTCATCACATCCGACATCAAATAGGAAAGGCGCTGGGCATTCCCACATCGCTTGGTATTGGCAAGACAAAAACCTTAGCGAAGGTTGCTAATTATTGGGCAAAGAAAGATACGGCCTACCAATCTGTTTGTCTTTTGAAAGAAGAAATAGACGTCAACACTGCCTTAAACAAACTAAAAATAGGAGAGATTTGGGGAATTGGTCGGCGCATCTCAACACGTCTTGAAGAGTTTAACATTCATACCGGATTGCAACTCAAGAACGTTGACCCTCGATGGATGAGGCGTCATTTTACTGTCGTGGGAGAGCGGCTCATTCATGAGCTCAATGGTGTATCTTGCCTTGAAGTTGAAGATATTCAAGAAGCAAAGAAATCCATTCAAGTCACACGAAGTTTTGCCAAACCGATCACTGACTTTGAAGAATTACGATCTGTTGTAGCCACTTATGCCACACGCTTAAGTCAAAAACTTCGAACCAATGGGTTAAGCACGCAAAATATTTTGGTTGAAATTCGCACCAACATTTATCGCCCCCAGAACTCTCAATATAGAAACAGTACAACCATCAGTTTACCTTTTCTTGTTGATGATGAATTACAACTCATTAAAGCCGCAACGAAAGCGCTGGAATGTATTTTTAAAGCAGGATTTTCTTATCATAAAGCGGGTGTTATGGCCTTTGATTTGCGCCCCAACGATCATCAAGTTCAACTCGATTTGTTTAGCACACTTCCCCTTGATAACCCAAAAACGATAAAACTTACCGCCGCTATGGACCAAGTTAATCAGCGATTTGGACGCGGCACCATCTTGTCCGCTGCTTGTGGGAAGCGCCTGCGGTGGCAAGACCAAAAGCAACACGTTTCCCCTGGCTATACAACCAACTGGCAAGAACTACCAAAAGTTTTTGCCCGCTAAAGAAATGGCTCATTTTCCCAAATTATGCCCGAAAAGAATCGACAATTATTTCTTTGAACTGGTGTTGTTTCCCAGTAATTTGGCTGAATTAGCGTCGACTTCATCACCGAGTCCTGTACACCCAAGCAGAGTCAAGTAAAACATAAAGGCTCTGTTAACTTTCCCATCCGCACACCCTCCATTTGTTAACTGATTTTCAGAAATACAAATAACAAGGAGCGGAAAAATATTTGGATTTGAAGGCCTTAGAATGTTGGTCAGGGTTACCATTCTTGAACATAACTCACGCACCAACTCACGTTTCAAATCCCAAAAAGGACTGGCAAATTGAAGGGATAAATTCTCAAAAAAATTCCAAACTTTATCTTTAAATTCGGCAACAGTAATGGAATGTCCGTCAAAGTCAGTAAGGTTGGCATTACCCGGCATTCCCATAATCATTTCCAAAATTGTCGCTATAATTTCGTCCCAATTTAAGCGCCCATCATCCCAATTTATATACCGGCCTATCTCTAAGAGAGTTTTAATTTTAAGGTGAGATCCCGTCACAAAAGCATCTAAATCATGAACATTTCGATCCGACTTTGTATTTTGAATTTTATTAACATAGGCAGAAATCTCATTAAATTTGGATAAAACATTTTGAAAGGATCTGTCTTTCCGTCGAATCTCTTTGCGCTCATTTAATAATCTTTCGAGCTCCTTATTTTCTTCCAGAAGATCAAAAAGAATTCCCATGACATTTTTTTGTAAGTTTTCAAAAATTTGGTGATGAATCTCAGCACGCGCTTCCAAACCTTTTTCTGAAAGGGAAGATGGGGCCGGATGAATGAGAGTTGCGAAAGATGGAAAATTGGTAACACCCCGTAAGGATAACTTTTTCTTCAAAACTGCATTTTTCTCAAGCATTTCAGTTGCTAGTTTCAAAGTTTCGACTTTTAAATCTTGTAAGGGCTTTAAATAATTGGATGGAGAGGAAAGATTTAGCTTTGTTGGCTGATCGTCTTCATTTTTAGAATCGTGAGCATAGGTCGCCCCTATAAGTGACCCTAATAAAACAAATGTAACCCACTTCATTTTCATGATAGGCAGTCCTTTATAAAATTTAAATTAATGAAGTTATATATTAGGCTGACGAATTTTTATGAAAGAAATAATTATTAATAACCAACCTAATGAATTATCTTGAGAAAATATCAGGCTATTCCTACAAAGTAAACATTTTTACATCGATGATTCTATTAAAATTTTCCTTATCCTAAATGCTAAATATTTTATCGGCTTAATAAAAAAGGGTAGGAAACAATCCTACCCTTTTGAAAAAATCTAAAAACAATAAGTTGTTAGAAAGCTATTTTTGTTCCCACGATACCCATAAGTGCCGAGTTACTTCCAATGCCCACATTGTTTGAGGTGCTTGTATTATTACCAAGGAATTGAGATTCTCGAGCCACTGCCGGACCATTTGAACGGCTGCGGATGTAGTCAACTTCCGTATAAACTTTTAAACCTTGTAAGGGAGTAACATCTATGGTTGCTGTATAGAAATCACTGTTCGCTTTCAAATTATCGCCCGTGTTGCGATTGGTCCGTTGGTAAGATGCACCAAATTGGTAAGCTCCCATCGTATAGCCCGCACCCAAATTCCAAGCTTTACCAGCATTGCCATTATTCATAGAACCTAGATTAACCGTCTTACTACCCGTATATGTAAAGGCAGGTGTTAAAGGAAGATGTGATCTGCCATTATCTAGATAACCGCCGCCAAAACGGAAATCGCCATAACCAATAACCGCTCCCAATTGATAGGCTTTTGCATCGCGGAAAGGCACTCGGGTCTTTGCCGTGCCATTTGTCCCATTAAAGAAATAGGACTTTGCTGAAACGCCAGCAGCGGAAAGAGTCATGCTCCATGCTCCGCTTTCCTTTTTATAAGTCACACCCACCGCCACGTTGCGCAAATCAAACGGTTGGTTACCTGTCACTTCATACAAACCGCGATTGCCAGGAAGTTTTCCACTTGAGCCTGTTGTATTATCGAGCTTGCTATCCCCTTTATGAGCCGTAGACGGGGTGTAGGCAAAACCAACCTGGAATCCCGCCATATCGGGACTATAATAAACTAGTTTTGTAGCATTTCCTGTGTCGCCAATAATATCGTTTCCGCGAACAACACCGGCAGACATGTTGTAGACATTGCTATAGCCACCATCAAAGCCACCTGTGCCACCAATGATTTTACCAGCGTCCCAAATCATGCTGTCTTCAGGACCCACGGTGTTACCAAATTGGAAAGTACCGGCTTTTGACTTAATTTGAATGTAGTTTTGGTCAACCACCGAACTTGTTCCGGGAATGGTTTCCAAAGTAATCCGATACATATATTCTAAACCCGTAACGGATGTTCCCATAATCGTGAAAAACAAGTTTGAGGCATCAACAGCAACGTGCGGTTGAGGTCCACCTTTACCATTTATACGATTTTTTTGATCCACAATATAAGCATTCACAGCCGTGAAACCATTGATCTTTAGGGAAGGAGGAATCGCCCCTGACGATAAAACTTCACCATAGGATGGGATGCTTCCCAACGCCACAAGAGCCAAGCCTGCCAATGTAGACTTTGCGAAAATTGCATTAACCATTTGTTATTCCTCCATTATTACGGTAATTTGCTTAAAATACGCCTTAGATTAAATTATTAGTCCTATAAAAACCCTAAAATGAAGATTGGATCAACCTGAAATTTTATGAAATCGGAAATCACCAATCCTCTGTGTCTTTGTGAACACAGGTGAGTTCTTTTAAGAGGGAATGTTTGTTTTCATTAAGACATCTCGCAAAGTGAAGACGGAATCTTGAGAGGATCTTTTCATCGATATTTCTGCGCGAAGGGCTTTCAAAAAAAGACGTTTTGAAGGAGATGCCGGCGCCCCCATGGACTTTCGTAATACTTGGCCCAATACCCCTCGCAATAAATAAACAGCATTTTGTTTAGCATCGCTGGCATCAAGAGCCACCAGCAAAGATCCAGACGTATGGGTGGCGGTGCGCGCAGCTGCTGCAACTTTTTGATTATGCTGATTAACCCATGTTTGAATTTCCTGATCATGTTCGCGTAAAATGGGAGCAAAATCAAAACTCTGTTGAGTCATGCGCGTATCCTTTAAGAAATATAGGCTTAAGAGGTGAAAGAAGCCTTAAAGAGGTTAATGAGCAAAGTTTTTGTAACCCCTCAAGCCCGTGAAGACCGTATATAAAGTGGTGCCTGCTGCCGGACTCGAACCGGCACGCCTTTTGGGCGACAGATTTTAAGTCTGTTGTGTCTACCAAATTCCACCAAGCAGGCTCCAAGGGCAACTTTAATCATTTCCCTCTCAGCTTTCAACAAAAACTATACACACATTTTCAGTTTCTATGATAGTTTATGCACGAATCGAGGAGGAGTGCCGGAGTGGTCGAACGGGGCGGTCTCGAAAACCGTTGTGCGCGTGAGCGTACCGTGGGTTCGAATCCCACCTCCTCCGCCATTAACTCGCTCTGTCAGGAAATATTAGAAATTTCTACCTGAATACTCTTGAAGCTCTTTGATAAAAAAACAACACTTCAGAACTTTTTATTTCAAGACTTTCTCTTTAACTTTCTTTTAATTGGAAACAAAGTTGTTTTTTTAAAAATTGATCATTATATACATAGTGTAAGTTTTTATTATAATTTATAAACAAAGGGCTTTTGTTAATGAATAAGTTGCATTATTTATCATTTTATTTTTTATTTAGCTTGTGGGTCTGTAATGATGTTAGGGCCGCCGGTGCTGACACTGAAGAAGCAGACAGCAGTCGATCAACTCAATTAACAATAGTGTCCGAAAACAAAGCACATAATGAGGATATCCCCCCTTTACTTCTTCTCTCCAATGAGCTGCTAGAGAAAGTTATCTCCTTTAAGGGAGTCGGCAAAAAAGTATACCCCGTCTGTCAAAGACTAAGAGAAATTGTTCAAGGGGCTCCTTGTTTTACCTTTGCCCCCCGCCACAGAGATATTGACCTTGAGATCTTATCTCGATTGAGCCATGTTCACACACTGAATCTGTGCTTTTCAAGAGGGGTTAGGGATGTTTCGGCCCTTGGCCATGTTCACACACTGACACTAAGTTACACAGGAGTTAAGGATGTTTCAGGTCTAGGCAATGTTCACACACTGAATCTGAGCCACACAGGGGTTACGGATGTTTCAGCTCTGGGCAATGTTCATAATCTCAATCTGGTCCGCACAAGGATTACGGATGTTTCGGCCCTGAGCAATGTTCGCGAACTGGATCTGAGTTATGCCTGGGTTACGGATATTTCAGCACTAGCCAATGTTAAAAGATTGATTATTTCTGGTTGTAATGTATCAGATGAGAATATTGCTGAGCTTCGCAGAATAAACCCAGAGATAATAATTAAAAGGTAATATTGTGCGTTCTTTCTGTAGATTTTAGGGGCGATAACTTGTCAATAAAATCTACAGGTGCGCAATTGATGCTGACTCTTCGATGGATCAAGTAGAGGCATTATTAAAATTATACAAACCCCAAACTTTCATTTCTCGATATCCAAAAAGCCACAATAGGACTGCCAACTCCTGCGCCATTCGCTCTGTAGGGAATATTAGAAATTTCCACCTCAATACTATTGAAGCCCTTTGATATTAAATAAGACTCAAGAAATTCTTTTCAAATAGAAGTGCAAAATAACTAATTCGCGAACAATCTCTCTCCAATTGCTTACCTATTTCAAGTTTTTCGCTTTATCTTCCTTTTAATTGAAAATAAAGTTGTTTTTTAAAAATTGATCATTATATACATAGTGTAAGTTTTTATTATAATTTATTAAACAAAGGGCTTTTGTTAATGAATAAGTTGCATTATTTATCATTTTATTTTTTATTTAGTTTGTTGGTCTGTAATGATGTTAGGGCCGCCGGTGCTGACACTGAAGAAGCAGACCGGAGTCGATCAACTAAATTAAGAAAATTGTCCGGAAACAAAGCACACAATGAGGAGATACCCCCTTTACTTCTTTTCTCCAATGAGCTGCTAGAGAAAGTTATCTCCTTTAAGGGAGTCGGCAATAGCGTCTACCCCGTCTGTCAAAGACTAAGACAAATCGTTCAAGGGGCTCCTGGTTTTAGCTTTCGCCCCCCCAACAGAAAAGAAATGGACCTTAAGATCTTACATCGACTGAGAGATGTTCACACACTGGATCTGAACAACACAATGGTTACGGATGTTTCAGCTCTAGGCAATGTTCACGCACTGAATCTGAGCCTCACACGGGTTACGGATGTTTCGGCCCTAGGCAATGTTCACACACTGAATCTGAGCCTCACACGGGTTACGGATGTTTCGGCCCTAGGCAATGTTCACACACTGGATCTGAGCCACACAGGGGTTACGGATTTTTCAGCACTAGCCAATGTTCACACCCTCGATTTGAGCAACACAAAGGTTACGGATGTTTCAGCGCTGGGCCATATTCACACACTGGATCTAAGCCGTACAATGGTTACGGATGTTTCGGCCCTGGGCAATGTTCACACTCTGTATCTGGAGAAAACAATGGTTACGGATGTTTCGGCCCTGGGCAATGTTCACACACTGGATCTGGAGAAAACAATGGTTACGGATGTTTCGGCCCTAGGCAATGTTCATACACTGGATCTAAGAGTCACAGGGGTTACGGATGTTTCGGCCCTAGGCAATGTTCACAATCTGAATCTGAGCTACACAGAGGTTACGGATGTTTCAGCCTTGGGCAATGTTCACACTCTGGATCTAAGTGAAACAGGGGTTACGGATGTTTCGGCCCTGGGCAATGTTCACACACTGGGTCTAAACAACACAAAGGTTACGGATGTTTCGGCCCTGGGCAATGTTCACACACTGGGTCTAAACAACACAAAGGTTACGGATGTTTTAGACCTGGGCAATGTTCACACATTGAGTCTGCAGGGCACAAAGGTTACGGATGTTTCAGCTCTAGGCAATGTTCACACACTGAATCTGAGCGTCACACGGGTTACGGATGTTTCAGCACTGGGCAATGTTCACACAGTGGATCTAAGCTATACAAGGGTTACGGATATTTCAGCACTAGCCAATGTTAAAAAATTGATTATTTCTGGTTGTAATGTATCAGATGAGAATATTGCTGAGCTTCGCAGAATTAACCCAGAGATAATAATTAAAAGGTAATATTGTGCCTTCTTTCTGTAGATTTTAGGGGTATTGACTTGCCACTAAAATCTACAGGTGCGCAATTGATGGTGACCCTTTGATGGATCAAGTAGAGGCATTATTATAATCATACAAACCCCAAACTTTCATTTCGCGATATCCATAAAGCCACAATAGGACTGCACCTTCCTACGTCATTAACTCGCTACATACGGAATGTCAGAAATTTCTACCTTAATACTCTTGAAGCTCTTTGATATTAAATAAGACTCAAGAAATTCTTTTCAAATAGAAGTGCAAAATAACTAATTCGCGAACAATCTCTCTCCAATTGCTTATCTATTTCAAGTTTTTCGCTTTATCTTCCTTTTAATTGGAAATAAAGTTGTTTTTTAAAAATAGATAATTATATACATAGTGTAAGTTTTTATTATAATTTATTAAACAAAGGGCTTTTATTAATGAATAAGTTGCATTATTTATCATTTTATTTTTTATTTAGCTTGTGGGTGTGTAATGATGTTAGGGCCGCCGGTGCTGACACTGAAGAAGCAGACAGCAGTCGATCAACTCAATTAACAATAGTGTCCGAAAACAAAGCACATAATGAGGATATCCCCCCTTTACTTCTTCTCTCCA
>VGCI01000010.1 GCA_016870095.1 Alphaproteobacteria bacterium
CTCGGTATCCTTTTTCTTTATTGATTAAAAAGGATAATAGCAATGAATAGAGCAGCAGGAAAGTCGGGTAAAAACTTAGGGAGGTAATTTTTAGAAGGCTAAGCTAATTTTCAGTGCAATCGCCATGGTTCTTGGAAAAATTGCCCGATATGGGCTATATTAATTTCAGCCATATTAACTCCTTGTTAGTTAGTGTGGTCAGTGGGGTCTAAGTGTTAGTAGCACTTGGGCTCCACGCTTACTTAGGTTCAGACAATTTGGCAGGCTGCCGTATTCATCTTAAACCTATTTTTAGATTAAAAGGGTTGGGTGTAATATGCAAGTAAAAAACCTTAATCTATCATAATGATAGGGAAATATTGCTTAAATGTCAGCAAGACATATTAGAAGAAAACTCACGAAAAAATTATGCTTTGGTGCTTAAGTATTGCTTCAGGAGTTGCCTCGGAAAACTCTGTCGAAGCAGATCAGCTTCAAGCGGAAATGCGAAAGACTTATCATACCCAAGTTGTTGAGAAAGAAATTGGAGATTACACAAAATTGTTGGAAGGGGTAAAGGAAGATAACAGCCCCTTAGGCGTTATGTTAAAGGCACACTATTCGGAACATTTAGCCAATCTTAAAAAACTTCTTGAATCAGGCGAAATAAGCAAAGATATTGAAGGGCAATTGTATCAACTCCACCAAACGGATAGCTTATTTTCTCGATATTATTAGAAAATCACAGCTTAGTTTGTCTCAAGACAACTTGTCCTTAAGCTTCTGCAGTCCTTCTTATTTTGATACCCACATTGGCCTAATCAATTGTTAAAAGAAATTCTAATATTATAAATCATTTTACTTATTGCCCATAACTATAAAAAACTAGAGCATTTAAGAAAAAAAATAGTGTAAAAGAATCTTGAATAAACATGGTTTATTCTTTCATATTTTTCCAAATAGAGTTTGATAATGCTAAAAATTTATCGAATCATTCTTTCTTACATTCTATTAAGCCTATTTATGATAGCGTCCTCCTCTTATGGGACGTTTGCTGCCGATGCTCGGGAACATAAAACACACGTTCTACCTTCTCCTCAAAAAGCTATGAGTTCTTATGGAGGTATAGAACATAGAGAAAGCATTGAAAAAGTCAGAGTATCTTCCTGTGTGTCGTTGGGAGGTTCATGCATAGCAAGAATCAATGATGTTCTGGATGGTGCGAATGAATTTGTTGTTTCTTTCATGTATCGGTTTAACTCCCCAACTCTCATAAGAACTCTTGAAAGGAAGCACCTAGCCTCTATCCCTGTTATTATTTTTCTCGATTATGGACAAACCTATGAAAGCTCTTCCGAGGGTTCTCACTACCCACAGTACGCTCGGCAATTAATAGACAGTGTGCCTACGAGCCTCGTTAAACTCGGCGGAAGATCCTATCACCAAAAAGTATATATCTCAAAAAAAAGTGGCGAACAGGCCATTGTCATCTTGGGCTCTGCTAACGCAACTTTTGAGGCTGATAACGAACATTCAGAAGACATGGTTTTCGTTCAAAGTAATACTCTTGCGCATTTCTATCTGCAAGAATTTGAGAAATTATTGAGAATGGAACCACCTAAAAAAGCATCAGCAACAGAGTTTCCCGAACAGCAAGTTATGGTGTTTCATGAACATCGGGTTCTAAAAGGAGCCAGTAATACCGATTATTTGAGTAAATTAAGGGGGCTTTTAAATTCAAAAGATCAACCAACTCTTATGGGGGCTCATATAGGGGATGTCGTTTCTTTAGCCATATCTACAGGCTTTCCAAATGATGGGGGTACCCAAAGGTGCTTAAATATTGTCAATGACGCACTTGGAAGTGATCAAAGCGAGTTTTTATTTCTATTTGAGAATTTCATTAGCTTAAATGAAGCGCTATCTGGAGAAAAGATAGGAGAAAATTTAAAAAGCAAGACGCCTAAACTCATTGTTCTTGATAAGAATAAACATAATGCCGCTTCGGTGAAGGGACTAGAAAGTAAAGACAATACGGTTCTTCTCTTTAAGCCTTTCTCGGGAGGAAAGTTTCACCATAAGCTCATTATTCATTATCCCAAAGAAGGTTCTCCGATTGTATATACAGGCTCATTTCATATTTCTACGAACGCCGTCCAAAGAAATTCTGAAAATATTATTGGAATTAGAAGCCCAGAATTAGCGGACGAATATCTTGCCTCTATCTTGTTAAATTCGGGTCTAGGAGAACAACCAAAAGTATGGAGATTCATCTTTAAGTATGAACAACGGTTACGAAAGCTAAGGGTAAGTCAAAGTTTTCAAGATAGTAGAGTTTTACAAACAGCTCGTAAAATATTGCAAAAATGTCAAAAAAACATGGAGAGATATCTTGATCGACTAGATCGCGTTGAAACTCACTTACAAATGGCTGCTTCAGATCATGACCAGCAGCTTGAAATTGGTAAATACTTTGAGCACTGTATTAGACAGTTTCAAGAGGGGAACGGACAAGATAAGCTCCGCGCAATAGAGGAATTAAAGGGACACGTATTTAAAGGGTCTGTTATGCAAATTTATTTAACTGACCTAAAAGAAAAGTGGAAAGAGATACGAAGTAAATTTGAGGATGTCGACGTGCTACCGGATTTTGATGGGAATCATCTAGAAGACTGGTTTGAAGAAATGAAGGTATGGATAGAAAATACTAAGGAAGAGCAACAATCGCAGAAACTTCCCTTTAAAGAGGAGTTAGCCACCATTGAGACAATACATATAGCACTGTATGACCTAAATGAGTATGAGGCCACGTTCTCTCGGTTGCATGATTTGGAAGAAGTATTAATTCTTTTCCTTAAAAAATAAAGGTCCGTAACAGTCAGAAATGAATTCTAGGTGTCGCAAATAAAAAGCTAGCTATTATTTTTGAGCCCGATATTTATCATCGATCTTCCAACGAACCTGTTTTGATATACCAGTTCCATTAACGTTTAGCTTTAGCGACCTCGTAGGCCCCCCCAGAAACGTTCCAGCAACGCCATCATCTATCTTATCATTATGAGAAAGATCCAATTCAATAAGGCTAGACATAGCAAGAAGAGTAGGAACACATGCGTTAGTGATACCATCATTTATTGCCAATGAAAGTGATTGAAGGGATTCCAAACGAGATATTGAAGAAAATACACTTGTATCCGTAATGTGATTGGCATCAAGGACCAAGTGCCTTAGCTTCCTAAATTCTCCGATCCTTTCAATATGGGCATTAGTTAAGCCACAACCCTTTAAAGAGAGGACCTCGACATCTGGGTTAATTGTGTCCGGCGAAATGGTTAGAGAATATTTTTTAAAAAAGTTGTCATCACTTCCGTATCCTACATACACCCCATGTAAGTATATTTCCTTACAGCTTGGATCCATAAATTGTCCTAGTTCATGTTCTTCCAGGGGATTATCTATAACAAGAACTTTCTGTTTCTTATGAGGGGCTGAAGGAGATAAGGTTAATGGTGATAACGAAAGGGAGGGAGAACTATCACCAATAAAATGGTGTAGACTAGGACTTCTTTGGACAGCAACGTCGCCACCATTATGATCAGCAGCATTTACATAAGAAATTGCGCATGTCGATAAGATAAGAAGCATAGATGAGAGATTAAACTTTAACATAGTCATTTTTTCCTCCTTGCGATATGAAATAGGAGATAGAATTAGTTACAATAGATTTATAAGCTTTTATTTATTTTTTTTCAAGGCAAAAGAAGATTTTAATTAATTGTAAAGGTTAATTAAAGGCTCACTTACTATATCCTCACTTTTCCTTTTGCTACTAGTAAATCCTTGCTGTTCTGACCCCCTATAAATGGTCCAAAAAATAAGTTAGGATTTGGACCTTAAAATAGGGAGAAAAATATGGCACGAAAGAAGTTTGAAGCCGGGCAAATTATTGGGCATTTGAGAGTAATTGAGATATTTATTGGCAAAGGCAAGACAGCCGCAGAAGCCTGTCGCGAGGTTGGGATCACTGAGCAAACCTACTATCGCTGGCGCAAGGAATATGGTGGCATGCAAGTCTCTCAAGCCAAGCGACTTAAAGATCTTGAGAAAGAAAACTCGCGATTGAAGAAAGCTGTTGCCGAACTTACCTTAGATAAGCTGATCTTAAAGGAAGCCGCTGAGGGAAACTTCTAAGCCCCGAACGTAAGCGCCTAACCATTATTCGTGTGGTGCAAAAATATGGCGTTTCTGAACGCCGAGCGTGTTGTGTCTTAGGGCAACACCGATCCATCCAACGTCGCAAATCTCTTCAGAACTGTGATGAAAATTCCCTCACAGAAGACATTATTCGCTTGGCAAGTCAGTATGGCCGTTATGGGTATCGACGCATTACAGCTTTGCTGAAAGCTGAAGGGTGGCAAATTAATCATAAACAGGTGGAACGCATCTGGCGAAGGCAAGGATTGAAGGTTCCCGCAAAGCAACCCAAACGAGGTCGGTTATATCTTCACGATGGTTCCTGCATTCGTCTACAACCCTGTTGGAATAATCATGTGTGGAGTTATGATTTTGTTAGTGAGCGGCTTCACAATGGAAAAAAATTCCGTATGCTTACGGTCATTGATGAATTTAGCCGTCGCTGTTTAGCCATTAAGGTAGATTATCAACCAGGTTTTAGAGGCCCTGGCAGAGTTGTTGTTTATCAATGGTGTACCAAATTACATTCGAAGCGATAATGGCGCTGAGTTTACAGCCCAAGAAGTTCGAAAATGGCTTGCGTAAGTTGGTGTAAAGACAGCCTACATCACACCAGGGAGTCCTTGGGAGAATGGATTTAATGAACGATTTAATGGGTCTTTGCGGGATGAATTATTGAATGGAGAGATATTTTATACCCTGATAGAAGCCAAAACCTTAATCGAAAACTGGCGCTATCATTACAATGAGGTTCGGCCCCACAGTTCTTTGAACTATAAACCGCCTTCCCCAAAAGTGGTCACTTCAGCCTCAAAAGACCAGAATTTATTCAACGATTCTGGATCGCTTCATGAGGGTGTAAGATCTATCCATTAGCCAGGAATCCTTATTTAATAACTGGACCTGCTACTGGGGGCTTGACACTCTAGTTAAATAATCTTTAGACAATCTATATAGTAAATGCGTGAATTATGCAAAGAGACCAATCATTGTATAAAAATTTGGCAGTAGTTACTTCACCCCACTAGAGTTTCTGCATAATATTTTTTAAAATCCCCATAGCTTAAAATTTACTTAAGCTATGGGGAAAATATTCTATGAGCGCTGCATCCAATCTACCAACAAATCAAATTTAGCATCATTTATTCTTGTCGCCGTATTTTCGACATTGGGCCTTCCTGACGTGTGAATAGCACAGCAATAGCGATTTTTATCCTTTAAAGCTGCCCACACACCCGCACCACTTTGGCCTCCATACGTGTCGATTGAATATTTAAGAATTTCACTATCAAATCGTCCAACTTGACCTTCCATTGTATATAATTTATCCCCACCCTTATCACCGGGATAGCCCGTTACATTAATGGTTAATTTCTTAAGAAATGCATCTGATGGCGTCATTAATCCATACCAACCCACTTGATTTCCTATATCCCGATCTAGGATGAGCATGGCAAAATCATTGTTAGAATCTTTATTATTCGTCCATTCTTTGACTGTATATATTCGTTTCACGTGCGCTGAACCATAAGGGCGAGCGGTTTCGTTAAGGCCTGGCGTAAATGAAATGGAAGTTGCCCACCCCTTTTCAAACACACAATGTCCCGCGGTCACCACATGTCGCGGCCCTACCAGAAGACCACTTCCAATAAAATTGCCATCCGCAAAAGTCATATCAAGGTGACCATGAGGAGACCAACCTTGTAATTGAGGGGCATCAACATGTATTCTATCATCTCTGCCAATGATAGCCCCAACTCTTATCGTTTTCGCAGGATCAACTAAATTACATCCTGTTAATTTACAATTGTCGTATGAAGTAACATCAGGAGAATACCTAGGAAGCGGGCGGCTATCCTTCATTAATTCACGCGAAACAGGCGTTAATTGCATTTTATAATCTTCAGCTTCTTCCTCATATCCCCCCCAACAAAAGCACAAAGCTTGTCCTGCACTTACGATGTAAAAAATTGCTATTGTTAAAAACAGAACTATTTTTTTTGTTCCCATAATTTCTTATCCTTTCTCTCAATTTAAATATTTTAAAACTGTCTACAAATCCCCCTTTTGGAAATATAAACTAAATTTATTTGAGAAATTCTTGGAACAATATTCGTAAACAATACTTAAGTACGTACGTAAGTATGTAATTTCTTCAAAAACCATCAAAATATGTGAGGCACATTTATTGACAATTCCGGGGGGGTGGCTAAGCAGTTGAAAGAAGAGGTCTTGGAAATCAGCAAGCGAGCTGCTTCTTCATGAAGTAAAATTCCCCTTCAACCCCATTTTATTGACTTTTCACGTAGGCAAAAAAGGGCAAACTCTAAATTTCTTATTACGAATTCTAAATACACAAAAATTTTCCATATGTATTCTAAAAATTTAAATTAAGAATATTATTTTTTATTTTAAATAAAAAAATTGACTATACATAATTCCATTGATATGACTAACAATCATCAGAAATTTTATAATTTACAATTGGATTGAAAAATATAATGCAAATTTTAGTTATATTACTTTTTTGTGCTCAAACATCATGCTTGGCATCGCAAAGCGATGAAAATACAATAGCAGAAAAACCAGCTCCCGCCGCTAGTTTATGTTCCTCGGTTAGCAAATCACCTGAAGAAAAGCTGCTTGAGTTTCAAAATATTTGGAAAGGGGAAAGGCGTGAGGGGCTTCCCGGATTATTAATTTTACCCCCCTCATCTTCTTCTATTAATTTTCCGATGATTTTCATTAATGACGGAACACAAACTTATAGCGTTTTGCGAAAATCATTATCTAATCCAGATGAATCGTTTATCTTAAAATTAGTTATTATGGCAGGGGAAGAAAAGAGCACAAAAGCATCTGTTCGTGAAGTTTTACATAATAAAATTGTTATTTTTAAACCCCTATTAAAATTTAGCTGTACTTACAAAGGGAAAACATATCCTATGGCGGATCTTCTTTCCTTTCCATCTACATAATATTAAGGAAGTGATGCTCTATTTTGCACTAGGGACTGGAGGTGAGCAACCTATCGCACCAACAATGAATGTTCGATTAAATAGTTGCGGAAAGCCGGGTTGACCTTTTGGTCTCGCCACATTGTTTGGTAGAGATTTTTATCCAAATCATCCATAAAATCAACAACAGCATCATAGTTTTCGACATGTGTCGGAATGCCCACTATAGTCAATTCGTCTTCAGCTATGGTCACTTGTTCTTCCGAAATGATGAAGCGTTGGAAAATTTCAAGATAATCAAGATTTGTCTCATTGAATGTTAGCATAAGATTGACAGCACCTTTTTCTTCACAGAATAAAAAGAGTTGCTCCAAAACCTTTAATTGAAACTGCACCATCAACATCCCTTGCAGATATTCGTCCCAACATACCTTTTCATTAAACCGACGGGTGTCAATGCGGGGAAAATTGCACGATAGAATAGGCATGAGATATTCTCCCTCGTCGCCTTCTTCTGGGGAGCACGTCAAGGCTTCTTTAAGCTCCAAAGTCATTTCACAAGTTAGTTGGAGATCAAAGTCCTGAGCCCTAAAAACATATAAATTTTCTGAAAATGACTGAAAATCAGTTAAAAATGTTTTTTGGAGAGGAGACGTTAGTGGCGCCGGTTTTGCGTCAAAATCATGAGATATACTGCTCCCACGATGAAGATCAATAGCGTTGACAATGAGTTTAAACATAAAACTGTCTCCTAAAAAATGAGCTCAACAGGTATACAATATCATATATGTGTATATTAATCAACAAAAATTGCATAAGTCTACACATTTATGCATAAATATTTCTTTGAGTCATTATCATTTATATCATACTTAATCTGAATATTTGCATTTAATTGCTTGATTAATATATGAATAATAACTTTTTGTCCTTTAAAAATTTATCTTTTAAAGATACACAAAAATGTTGTGACGAACACAAAAGATGTGTATTGTAAAATCAGATTTGTCGTTAATTTTACTTAAATAATGCGTGTCGATTAAATTTGTGTTGCAGAAATGAATTATTATAAAGACCTTAATGTATTTCTTGAAAGGCTTGCAGATGGAAACATCTGATATTTCTTTATCAGATCAGGATGCCCCCCAAACAGTTGGGGAGCGGTTCCGCCTAGCGCGCGAACTCTCCCCCCTATCTCGCAAGTCTTTCTGTACAAAACATGATCTAAATTGGTACACCGTACAGTCTTGGGAACTTCGTAGAAATTTTTCACGCGGCGTTAATGTCAGTAAATTTTGTGAGGCTTTAGCGGCTGAGGGAATTATATGTACAGAAGATTGGCTCATTGAGGGCATTGGCCCCAAGCCTTATTTAGAATCTTCGCAAGAAGGCAGCGCGTATGCCCCGCCCATAACCGCCCGACAACTAAAGAAACACAGCTCTAACCTTATTGAAAGTCTTATCCAGGAAGAAATCTCAATTTTTTGTGCGCATAGCCAAAAAATGGGTAGGCAGGGTGTTGCCATCCAAATAACTGATGAAGCTATGGCCCCCGATTTTGAATATGGTGAATTTGTAGGCGGATTAAATATCCCTGCAGATAAAATACACCACTTTCACCAAGTGGTTTGCCTTGTTGAAGCCACACCTCACCATTTTCTCATTCGTCGTTTATTAAAAGAAGGGGAGACGTACCTTCTTTTGGCAAATAACAAAAATTACCCGCTAATACGCCTAGAACAAATCACAAGCATAAGTGAAATAGTCTGGCGCCGGCGAAATTCGACACTTTAAAGAATAATAATATGCGGCATTTTGCTGCGGATAGTGAAGATTTAAAAATGATAAAAATTACTAAGCCGAATATTGTATTTAGCCATTGTTTTATCGATTTTTTGATACAATTTGTCAGACAAAATTCTAGAAACAAATGGAGTAACTTGCCATGAAAAAACACCTAAAAGAGCTAACAAATAAGAAAGGACAATAATTATGAAAGTTTTATCCAATATCAAATATTTCCCTGAAAAGTTACCTTCCCTAGAAATTTTAATTCGACGGAATAAAAAATATAAAGATCATTTCAAAAAGAATTTATTGTTTAATTTAATGGACTCAGGATATTTCAACACAAAACGCAAACGAGATATTTTTTTGGAGTATTTCCAAGTTTGGTCGAATTATTTTCAAAAAACGATGCTCTTAAAAACCGCACTGTGTGACGATCCAAATTTTACGCCTATTTTCAATCAACATTTCACGGAAGAGTTTGGTCATGACCAGATGCTCAATAGCGAACGACCAAAAATTAATGTCAAAAAAGATCCGGTATTAGAAGCACTTTGCAACTGGTTTTTATCAAAAATGCTTTCTTTGAGCCCCCATGAACAAGTTGTTGTTATGAATTTATGCGTTGAAGCTACAGCCGTTATTTTCTATAGCTACGCAATACCCGCCATAGATCCCCATCATCAACTGGAGCATTTTAAAGCCCATGAATCTGTGGATATAGAACATGAGAATATGGGTCTATCTTTATTAGAAGATCTACCCGTATCTCAATACGAACGACTACTTGGAATACAAGAAGATTCTTGGGGAATATTTGAAGCCTTAATGAATCGCATTGCAGAACTCGTACAAGAAAAATCGCCGCATACTGTTTAGATCAGGGGCAAAGAAAAACATAGGGGTATATTGATATGATACAAAAGTTACGCTCTATCTTTTCGGATCGAATTGATGTGTCTGACACATTGATAAAAACGTTAGGCATCTTTGGAGTTGTTAATTTCCCTTTGTTTTATTTTGTGAATAAACTGTTTCTTGAAAGAGAAAACGAGTTTGTTTTTTTAAGATTATCTGCTTTTCTCCTGAGCGTTCCCCTTCTGTTTATTGACTACTGGCCTCCTTACCTCAAACGATATAAACTATTTTATTGGTACTCCTACATTTTCTATATTTTTCCATTTTTTTCCACATATATGTTTATTGAGAATTATGGATCTAACATGTGGTTTACCAAAGTGATTATCGGTCTTTTTTGGCTTATTTTAGTCACGGACTGGATGACAGTTATTGTCATCCTTCCCTTGGGAGTTTTAACAGGATGGATAACTCATTATTTGATAAATGGTCCCGATCATATTGATATGTCTATCATGACAGAGCTTTCTATAAATTATGTGTGGGCCGTATTAATTGCCACTGTCTTCTCTCGCGGAAAAGATAATATTCAAAAGGAGAGACTTAATGCAATGAAATCTCTTGCGGGAACAATTGCTCATGAAATGCGAACACCTTTTTTAGGAATACGTTCAAGTGCGGGTGGAATTAAAAGATTTCTCCCTTCACTCATTGATGGATATAAAAAAGCGAAGGAAGCTAACTTAGGCGTATCTCCAATTTCAGAAAAAAACTTACATCAATTAATGGAAACGCCTGATAATTTGGATAAGATTACTTTAAGCGCCTCTCTCGTAATCGATATGCTTCTTACCAGTTTAAAAGGGGAAATATTTACAAATAAGCATTATGAGGTGAAGTCCATTAAATCATGCGTATCGGAAATGTTCCAAGAATACCCCCTTACAAATGATGAAAAATCCCTACTGAATTGGACCGACAATCCTGATTTTACGTTCCACGGCAACGATCTGCTGATGAAACATGTCTTATTCAATCTAATGAAAAATGGCCTTTATGCTATTAAAGCAGCAAATAAAGGAAAAATAATGATATGGACAGAAACAACCCCGAAGGGAAATTATTTATACTTTAAGGATACAGGCACAGGAATGTCTCCTGCCATGGTTTCTCATATATTTGATAGATTTTATAGCCAAACTCATCATGGAACTGGTATAGGACTCGCCTTTTGCAAAGCTGTAATGACTAGTTTTGGCGGCACCATTTCTTGTGAATCAAAAGAAGGGGAATACACAATTTTTATTCTAAAATTTCCAATCCCTTTGAATGCGTAATAAAAAGAGGTATTCGTCTGCGGGCAATTTAAATTTTTGACTTCTTCGTGAATTAATGAGATGAATCTTGATAAGAGGTTCATACAAATTATGAAAAATATTATTTATATCCTATTTTTATGGAGTCACTTATGAGAACTATTCCTATTTGTATGTTCCCCACGAAAGTCATCCTCATTGATGACGATCTCTCTTCTCTGAAAGATCTTGAGCTCAATTTAGATGATTCCCGTTTCACCTATCAATTTTATAATAACCCGCAACAAGCATTGACGGCCCTCACAAAAAATTACCAGCCGGACTCGTTTGCCAAGCGATTAATTAGCCAGCCAGATGAAACCAAGTGGCAACACGCCATGCTTGATGTCAATATTTACGACCTCATGAATGAAATATATAACCCCAAACGTTTTGAGAGCATCTCCACTGTGGTCGTTGATTTTACGATGCCAGGTATGAATGGGTTGGAAATATGTGAAAAAATTACTGACCCTTCCCTTCAAAAAATTCTGTTAACTGGGGAAGCTGATGAAAATTTAGCGGTTCAAGCTTTTAATAAGGGTCTCATTCATCGTTATATTAAAAAGCAAGATCCCAACGTCTTTAAGATTTTAAACCAAAGCTTGAAAGATGCTCAGCGAACCTACTTTTCAAAAGTCTCTCAACTTATGCTGGATGTCGCAACATTTAACACCAAAAAAACGTGTCTACGCGACCCCGTATTTATTGAGTTTTTTGAGAAACTTCTCCAGGAAAAAAATATCATTGAATATTATTTATTTGAAATTACAGGAAACTTTTTGCTTCTAGATGAAAATGGCACTGCCTACGGCCTGTTTATTTATGATAAAGATCAATTAAATATGTGGCATGAGGACTTACCAGAGAGTGAAAGCGTTCCCCCTCAACTCTTAAAAGAGTTAAAAAGTCACAAAACAATGATTTGTTTTCATGATAAAAATAGCATTTCTATTCCTGCGGGGGCTCAGTGGGCTAAATATTCTTATCCTCTGCATATTTTACAAGGTAGCCATGAAACCTATTATTATGCTTTTGCCAAGAATATGGTGGACATAGAATTGGGCGATATATCTACATTTCAAAACTATAAAAAGGAATATCAACAGAATTCTTTCCCAAAGAGTTTTTAACCCTCATTTTTATGAGTTTCCCCTAACTTTAACGATGTACGCGTAAATCACATTAATAATATTCGTCATGCAAAGACCATTTTCTATTTGAAAAAGTACAGGTTACAGTTTTATGATCTAAAAAAAATGATAATTAAAATTATAGGCGGGATAAGGAAATTTTATATGCATAAAAGAGAATTCCCGCAAACTGTTATTCAATTCATTGTCCATTTCTTACGCCCCTACACCTGGCATGTCCTGGGAATCACGTTTATTTGCCTTTTATGGGCATTGGATAGAACCATTGAGCCTTATATCATAAAAATCATATTAGATATTCTTGAAAATAATTCTGCAACGGAAACCAGTCTTTTTTTGCAATTAAAAACTCCACTAATGGCATTTATCATTATCAGAATTTTTATGAACGTTGTGAGTCGTTTTCATGATTATATTTGGCTAAAGGTCATGCCTCACTTTAACAAAAATATAGTTATACGCATGACAAAATATATCCAAAAACATTCTCATGCTTACTTTCAAAATCATTTTGGCGGCAGTTTAATAAGCAAAATATCCATGATGGCCGACACAACAGAAATCATTTTAGATCAATGGGTCTATGAATTTCTATTCCCTTTCTTTTCTTTATGTATCATCACTTTCACAATGGGATGCATACAACCTATCTTCGCTTTAATCATTGGACTATGGGCTATTCTATTCGTTGCAATCAGCTTTTTCTTATCCCGAAGCGTTCAAATTTTATCTGAGGAATTATCTGAAAAATCGACTACTCTTGTGGGCAAACTCATGGATAGTATTTCAAATATATTAGCTGTTCGCCTATTTGCCCGTCGCAGGTAGGAAATCAAATTTTTAGAATCAGTTGCTCAAGAAAAAGTAAAAAAGGCTGAAGAGTTAGGATGGAATGATCTCAAACGAAATGCCGTTTTGGATGCCATATCAAATATTCTCATCGTAGCTATAATTTGTTACCTTATTTTCGCCCGCCAAAAGGGGCATGTAACCATTGGCGATTTTGCTTTAATTATTACCCTCACATTTTCTGTGGTTGATATTGTATGGGATATTACACGTAACTATATGAAATTTGTTGAAAATTATGGAAAATGCACCCAGGCACTAAGAACGCTTATTGTGCCCCACGCTGTAAAAGATGCGCCAACCGCCCGTCCTTTAGTAGCTAAAGAAGGAAGCATTGAATTTAAAAATGTTTACTTTGCACCCGAAAAAGGCAGACCCGTTTTTCAAGACCTTTCTTTTAAAATCCGGGGAAATGAAAAAGTTGGCATCGTGGGAGAATCAGGCAGTGGAAAAACAACGCTTTTAAATTTACTTGTTCGCCTAATGGATGTTGAGACAGGAGCAATTTTAATAGATAAGCAAGATATTCGATCGGTAACTCAAGACAGTCTCCATCAAAATATAACCTTTATTCCTCAAGAACCTTTACTTTTTCATCGTACAATCTATGAAAATATTAAATATGGGAATCTCCATGCCACGGAAGAAGACATTCGAGATGCCGCAATAAAATCCTACGCTGAGGGTTTTATTAAATCATTCCCAAAAGGATATCAGACACTCATTGGAGAAAGAGGGTCGACATTGTCGGGTGGACAAAGGCAGCGTATCGCTATTGCCCGTTCTCTTCTTAAAAATTCTAAAATCCTCATTCTCGATGAAGCCACGTCAGCCCTCGATTCAGAAACGGAACATTATATTCAAGAAAGTCTAAAAGGCTTGATGAAAAACAAGACCGTTTTGGTCGTCGCCCATCGTTTGTCGACATTATTACAAATGGATCGTATTATTGTGCTGAGGCAGGGCAAGATTGTCGAAGAAGGTACACATAAATCTTTACTGCTACAAAACGGCTATTACGCAAAATTTTGGAATAGGCAACATGAGAAAGAAGCGGCTTAATTATGGGAGACATAAGCCAAGCATATTTAACTGTTAAAAGAATAGGGGGATTTTTTTATAAAGTTTCTTTCCCCATTTTTTGCTGTCATATTAGTTTGATCATCAATATTTTGGCAAGCGACAATGGCGATCGTAGCGAAGATAGGCGTTATCTCCCCCTCAACCCAGTTTGCAAAAGCCCAGAACTTATAAGCCCTGTACCTTTCACAAGAAATCCTCCCCCGAAACAACCCGCTACTTCTGCTCCCCTTTTAAGATCATTTGAAAATTTTGCGGCTTTGCCTGTTACAGCTCAAAGTAAATTATTAGGTCAGTGGGGCATAACGCTTGAAAATCTCAAGTCCAAAACTTACGTCAAGAACATTAACCCCGATACCTTACCTCCGGAGGGGTAAAATAAACTCTGAAATTCCTAAATTTTTAAAAAATCCTTTAAGCCCATTTTATATCTTACCCCCTTCAGCTCTCTCCCCTCATTTTATTATGACTTTTTGATATCGATTCCCTCTATCCCTGGGGCGCTGAAACTGAGATAATAGAAAAATAAAAATCTATTCTTATAAGTTATGGGTTATGCGCCGTTTTAGAAAAGCAAAAATAGTTGCCACTCTTGGACCTTCAAGCTCCTCCCCCCAAATGGTTGCTGATTTATTTTCTGCAGGTGTTGACGTATTTCGACTCAACTTTTCTCATGGGTCGCATGAAGACCACCAACAATCTGTCAAAATTATTCGAACTTTAGAAAAAAAAGTTGATCGTCCCATTGGAATTCTTATGGATTTGCAAGGCCCTAAGCTTAGAGTTGGCAAATTTGCCAATCGTCAGATTACTCTTAATTCAAAAGACTTATTCCGACTCGATTTAGAGGCAACACCTGGTGATGAGAAACGTGTAAATTTGCCTCACCCAGAATTGTATACCTGTTTAGAAAAAGGGACAGAGCTTTTACTCGACGATGGAAGATTACGTTTAAGAGTTCTTGATTGGGGGAAAGACTATATTAACACAGAAGTGGTTATTGGGGGCATTCTGTCAGATCGAAAGGGACTCAACGTACCCGGTGTGATTTTGCCTATATCGGCCATGACAGCAAAAGACAGAATTGATTTGGAATTTGGATTGTCACAAGGTGTTGACTGGGTCGCTTTGTCTTTCGTGCAACGTCCAGAAGATATAACAGATGCCCAAGCCTTAATTAAAGGACAAGCCAAGATTATTGCCAAATTAGAAAAACCTATGGCGATTCAGCATCTGTGGGAAATCATTGATTTAGCTGACGGCATTATGGTTGCCCGGGGAGATTTAGGGGTTGAGATGGCTCCTGAAGATGTACCGAGTATACAAAAGCGTATTATTCGGAAATGTCGGGAAGCTGGGAAACCTGTCATTGTCGCCACCCAAATGCTGGATTCTATGATTTCCAGCCCCTCCCCAACCCGCGCAGAGGCCTCCGACGTCGCAACGGCCATTTATGATGGTGTCGATGCCGTCATGTTATCAGCTGAGTCTGCTTCCGGAAAATATCCCATAGAAGCCGTTTCTATGATGGACCGCATCATTATTAGGGTCGAACAAGATGGAATTTATGAACAAATGCTTGAGGCAGCACGTCCCCTGCCCCTTGCCCGGGTATCAGATGCCATTACAACGGCAGCAAGACATGTGGCGAATACAATCGATATTGCTGCCATCGTAACATTTACAGATTCTGGCGCCACAACTTTACGAGCAGCCCGAGAACGACCAGATGTTCCCATAATTGCAGCGACACCAAATCTAATCACCGCACGAAGATTGGCTTTAGTTTGGGGTGTTCATGCCGTTTTAACACCTGATATTTATAGATTTTCGGAAATGGTGAATAAGGGATGTCAAATCGCTTTTGAACAAAAATTTGCCCAACAAGGTGATATGATTATTATGATTGCCGGGGTGCCCTTCGCAGTTTCTGGGGGGACGAATATTTTGCGCATTGCAACCATTGAAACTTTTTCAGAGGAAAGCTAACAATGACCACTTCATCTGTACAGAATTCTGCTCAGCAAACTGAAAACCTTCTTCCTCGATGGGATTTAACAGACTTTTACGCTTCTCAAAATGATCCAAAGATTGAAGAAGACTTGAATGAGGCCGAAAAAATGGCCAAAGCCTTTGCGGCAACTTATAAAGGAAAATTTGCCGCCACAAATTCTTGGACAGGTGATACTCTATACCAGGGTATTGTTGATTATGAAAAAATTGATGAACTTTTGGGGAAACTTATCAGTTACGGGTACTTATTGTTTGCAACAAATGTCAACAACCCTCCCGTATTACAGTTCTTTCAAATGGTTCAAGAGCGGTCAACTATCATTTCCTCCCATCTCATCTTCTTTTCACTTGAACTCAATCAAATTGAAGATGACGTTCTTCAGAAAGCTTATCAAAATAGTTCTCAATTAAGTCATTATAAAGCCTGGATTGAGGGGATTCGTCTTTTTCGTTCCCATCAATTATCAGCTGATTTAGAAAAACTATTACATGAAAAGTCTGTGACCGGCCGTAGTGCTTGGGTACGATTATTCGAAGAAACTTTGGCAGGTATAAAATTCTCGCTGAATGGCGAAGATATGGCCCTGGCAGAAGTGCTGAATCGCTTTGGTAACAAGGATGCCAAAGTGCGTCATGATGCTGCTCAAGCTTTATCTGAAGGATTAACCCGTCATACATCAATTCTCACGTTAGTAACGAATACCCTTGCTAAAGACAAAGAAATTGAAGATACGTGGCGCCTTTATCCTCATCCTGTTGCTTCAAGAAACTTATCAAACCAAGTTGAGGATGAAGTTGTTGAGGCTCTCACTACGGCTGTTAAAGAAAGCTATGGTCGTCTTTCTCATCGGTACTATTTCTTAAAAGCCAAATGGTTAGGTTTAGAAAAATTGGAATATTGGGATCGCAATGCCCCCTTACCTGATGCGACAGACACCCTTATTTCTTGGCCTGAAGCTCAAAATATTGTTTTGAATGCTTACAATGATTTTAATCCGGTATTGGCAAAGATTGGACGACGATTTTTTGATCAACCCTGGATTGATGCTCCTTCCCAACCCGGTAAAGAATCAGGAGCTTTCTCCCACCCCACAGTCCCCAGCGTACACCCTTACATCTTATTGAATTATCATGGAAAATTGCGCGATGTCATGACTTTGGCGCATGAGTTGGGTCATGGTATTCATCAAGTTTTAGCCGCTGATCAGGGGCTCTTTTTATCAGGAACACCCCTAACAATTGCTGAAACGGCTTCCGTATTCGGTGAAATGCTGACCTTTAAAGCACTCCTCGCAAAAACGACAACTACAGCTCAGCGTCGCAGTCTACTTGCCTCTAAAGTTGACGACATGATGAATACTGTTGTACGCCAAATTGCTTTTTTTGAATTTGAACGCACGCTTCACACGCGCCGCCGAAGTGGAGAACTGACTGCTGAAGATATTGCGGATATATGGATGAAAACTCAGCAAGAAGCATTGGGTGAATCTGTTCGTATTGATCCTATTGTGCGACCCTTTTGGGGCTATATCTCTCACTTTATCCATGCCCCCTTTTACGTTTATGCCTACGCGTTTGGAGATTGTTTAGTTAATTCATTATATTCTGTTTATGAATCTGGACATCCCAATTTTACAGAGCTTTACGTTGACTTATTAAAAGCAGGTGGTTCTAAGAGATATCCCGAACTATTAAAACCGTTTGGCCTAGATGCAAAAAATCCCTTATTTTGGCAGCAAGGCTTAAATGTCATCTCAGGATTTATTGATGAGCTAGAGAAAATTTCTTAGATTATAAATTATTTAGTATAATTTTTATATTTAACTATTGAAATTTTCATCTATCGACCCAAATTAACTGCCAAGATGGCAAAAAGTTTGGAGAGATAGCCCCTATGATATCCTATTTTTTTAAAGATGAGTGGGGGAGCCTATCCCTCGAATTTTCCCTTCTGGGTTTCCTTATTGTCTTTAGTCTATTTGTCTTGATCAATTATTTTTTCACATAAAATTCCCCGTTTTATACTTCTTATTTCTTAACGATTTTTTAACCTATCGCTTTCAGTATAAAAATGAACAAGATAAAAATTATCTTGAATTTGACATTAAACATTAAAAAGGAGTTTATACATGAAAAAGTTTAATTTTTTATTCGATGAAAAAGGTGGTGGTTTGGTTGAGTATACTTTGATTGTTGCCCTGATTGCTCTTGCAGCCATTGCTGCTATGACAACCGTTGGAACCAAAGTCAATACAAGTATGACCAGCATCTCCAACAAATTGTAGTGCGTTGCAGGAAGACCCTTTTTATTCGACCTTAACAGTCCTTAAAAAGGGTCTTAATTCTAGCGTAGCTATTCAGAATAAAAATACTTTTTTGGCATTAACTTCGTCTTAATAATTCTTCCCTCAAAATGATCAAGTAAGTGATACATCGGTTTAATGACTTTGGCTTATTTTAAACAGTCAATCTGATTAAAATTTTTAATACTTAGAGGAGACAAAGAAATGAAAATGTTATCTTTATTTAGCAAATGTGAACAAGGCGGTGGCTTGGTTGAGTATACGTTGATTGTTGCCTTGATTGCGCTTGCAGCTATTACAGCGATTACAACTGTTGGTACGAAAGTTAACGCTGACTTTACCAGCATAGCTAACAAGCTCTAAACATAGATTCATTGAATTCTTTGTTTATATAAGAGAGAGGGAGCCAAAGCTTTTTTGTGGCTTGGTTAAGCCTTGTACAGCAAGGTTAAGGGGATCCTAATGACTACCACAGTGATTAATAAAAAACCAGTGACGCAAGTATCAACGCAGGAAAGCATCAATAATCGCTTAATGCCTTTGCGATCAATGATTTATAATGCACTGATGATTCGGATAGATCCTAGCACAGCTGTGCACATGACCCCAGGGGAACTTCAACACGAAACTGAAGACTTCGTTGTTCAGTTTGTTAATTCTCAAGGAGTGCAGCTTAATCGACGTGAGCAAAAGCAGGTCGCAACTGATATTGTCAATGACATGATCGGCTTTGGCCCCCTCGAACAACTCTTAAGCGATGACAGCGTAACGGATATTATGGTGAATGGGCCTGACATGGTCTATGTCGAGCGCCACGGGAAAATTGAAAAAACGTGGGTAACATTCCGAGATCATGCTCATATATTGCAAATTGCTCAGCGTATAGCCGGCAGAATTGGCCGTCGAATTGACGAAGCCAGCCCCATGGTAGATGCACGGCTGCCAGATGGAAGTCGTATCAATATCATTACCCCACCTGTTTCTTTAAATGGTCCTGCCCTATCCATTCGTAAATTCTCCCGCCGTTCCATAGATTTTGACCTAATGGTTCGACAAAAAAACCTCTCTGAAAAAATGGCAGAATTTCTCCAAATTGCTACAACCTGTCGTTTAAACACTCTTGTTTCGGGAGGAACAGGTTCTGGGAAAACAACACTTTTAAACGCCCTTTCCCAACTTATTAATCCTAATGAACGTATTGTTACGATTGAAGATGCAGCTGAGCTGCGTCTCAAGCAACCTCATGTCGTTCGATTAGAAATGCGCCCACCCAACATTGAAGGTGAGGGTGCTATCACAATTCGTGACTTGCTCAAAAATGCTCTGCGTATGCGTCCTGATCGCATTATTGTGGGAGAAGTTCGGGGGCAAGAAACTGTTGATATGTTGCAAGCAATGAACACCGGACATGATGGTTCTATGTCAACAATCCACGCAAATAGGGCCATAGACGCTCTTTTACGACTTGAAAATATGATCACCATGTCAGATTCAGGAGTATCAGGTAAAGTAATTCAAGCGCAAATTGCAGGTGGCGTTGATCTGATTGTCCAAGTTGAACGGATGAGAGATGGTGTGAGACGTATTCAAGAAATTATTGAAATTGTTGGTCTTGAAGATGGGGGCATTAAAACCCAAACATTATTTGAATTCACCTATCATGAAGAAGATAAAGAGGGTCGTATAATTGGTGAATTTCAACCTCGCGCAGGAACAATTCCAACCTTTATGGAAAAAGCACGATATTTTGGTTTAGATAAAAAACTTGCGCAGATCATGGGGATATCATGACCCAAGATTATTATACTGCCTGGGCCTTTTCTATAAGTATTACTGTCCTACTTTATTATGTATTTCTTTCTCGTTTGTTTCCAATAATTCGAGCCAATAGACATTTGCAGGGTCGATGGGCAGAGTATGGGAGTGGCGTTATTGAAAAATGGGAAAAAGTAACGCCAAAAGTTGATGAAAAGCGTTTAAAGTCACTTCAAGTAGAAAACAAACTGAAATCTTTTTTATCACAGCCCATTCCTGCTTTTAAGCAAATTGAATATCTTCTTTATAGAAGCGGATTTTTCCCCAATATAAAAATCCATTTAGCCAGCCAAATTTTCAGCAGTTTCGCTTTATCAGATGCAATATTTATTACCTATGGTTTACCCCTAGGTCGTTCTTTTCTTTTTGGTATTTCCGCTTCATTGTTTGGCCATTTTATGTTACTCAGATTCAAAGAAAAATCCTGGAAAAAATCCTTTGTGAGAGTATTTCCTGTGGCCCTCGACATTATCACACGTGGGTTAAAATCCGGTATGACTCTGGGTCGAGGAGTTGCCATGGTATCTGAAGAAGTTGAAGATCCGGTAGGAAACGAATTTAATTATATTGCCTCTCAATTACAAATTGGAATCACACCCGATGATGCTTTAACGGAAGCTGCAGCCAGAATTGGTATTGAAGAGTTTCGATTCTTTTCCCTCGCCTTAATTATTCAGCGAGAAATGGGCGGTAGCCTTGCGGATATATTAGGAAAATTATCTGAAGTCATTCGAGAAAGAGATCGCTTTCGCAAGAAGGTGTGGACTCTATCTGCAGAAAGCCGTGCCACTGCACTAATCGTGGGAAGTCTCCCCATCTTTTTGTCTATTGTTGTGGAATTTATTACGCCTGGATATACAAAGTTCTTCTTCACCGATCCTAAAGGAAAAATAATGCTTTGGATTTGTATTGGGCTCTCTGTAACAGGCGCTCTCGTTATCACACGCATGATGAAAGTGGAGGAATAGCGATGACAGAAATAGATTTCGCCACATTTCAATCCCTAAATATGGCAATTGCATCCGGTATAAGTGTCTTTGTTATGGTATTTGTGTTGGGCAAACTAATATTTACAAAACCCGCATTGGAAGCTCGTTTAGAAGATTTGCGTATTCAATACAACCACATTCGATCTTCTTCTAAAAAAACGAATTTAAACAGCCCGTTTTTTCAACGCAAAAAAAAGGTTGAAAAGAAAAAGGAAGCTTTTGCAAAACGGATGATGGATTATATACTCAAAAACCCATTTCTTGGGGATGAATCCATGAAAACCACCTTTGAGCAAGCGGGATGGATTTCAAAAGATACTCAAGCCTTTTTTCTTGGTTCCAAACTTTTGTGTTTTCTGTTCGGGATAGGCATAGGGTATGTCGTCATTCGCCTGCGTCCTAGCTTAGCAGAATCATCTTTTGCTATTACGTGGTTTATCATAATCCTTACAGCACTTTCCGGTTGGTTAGCCCCCGACTTATATTTAAAAGGGACTATTAAAAAACGTGTTCAACAAATTGAAAAACAGTTTCCCGATGCCTTAGATCTTATCATTATCTGTTTACAGGCTGGATTAAGTCTGAATCGCGCTATTGAACGAGTTGGAAAAGAGATTGTGCAATTTGGTAAAGAGATCGCCCATGAATTGATTCTCACGAACATTGAATTGGAAATGATTTTGGATCGTCGACAAGCTTTACAGAACTTATATACACGCGTCCCAAGTCTTATCATTCGCACCTTTACGACAACAATCTTACAAACCATACAGCAAGGAACGCCAACCCTCCAAGCGCTTGAAGATTTATCAAAAGAAATTCGAGATGGGCGGATGCAACGAGCCGAAAATCAAGCCGCAAAATTACCTTCACTGATGGTCATTCCCTTGGTTTTATTTGTAATGCCAAACCTCTTTATCGTTTTGTTAGGCCCTGCCATAGTGAGGTTGATGAATGTCTCATAAACCATTTTTTTTAATTGATCTTCGACCATTAAAGCGTAATCAAAAAGGGACTTCGCTTATTGAATTTGCTGTCGTATTTCCTATTCTAATTTTGATTATTTTGAGTACGTTAGAATTGGGGATCATGCTTGCAATTAAAGTTAATTTGCAAAGTTGCACCATGGCAGGAGCTAATTATGGAGCAGGGGGAACCTATTCTGCAGGCACTACGCGAACCGCTTCCGCAATTGCTGTAATGAATAATGGAATTTCAGGTCTTCTCAATATGGCTAATTTAACCATCACTATTCAATCATTCCCCTCATTTACAATAGCAAATTTAGGTGGTGTGGGTACGGCGGGAACGGGTAATCCTGGTCAAGTCAGTATGTATAAGGCGAGTTATAACTATTCTCCATCAAGTCCATTAGTTGCTGGTATTTTTGGTACGCAAAAAGTGCTGCAAGCGACCACTTATACAAAAAACGAAGGAACATTTCCATCATGATTTTTTTCAAAAAGATTCAAAAATTTAAAAAGGAATCGCTTGGGGCCTCAATGGTAGAATTTGCCCTTATTTTGCCTTTCTTAGTGACTGTTTCTTTGGGAATTTATGAGACAACAAACTACATTCTTCTCAGTGCAAAATTAAATGAAATTGCTTCGGGCATTGCCAATTGGGTTAGTGCTCAAACGAGTACAGCAACAATAACAGATTGTCTAATCGGCGCAAATTTAATGGGCACAAATTACAGTTTTGCAACAAAAGGTGCCGTGATGGTTACCGGCCTCCAACAAGTCGGCTTAACGAATAATCAAAAACTTGTTTGGCAACAAGGTTCGGTAGGTGCTTCTAGCAAAATCACAACGAACCCAGGAACGGGGCAAGTGCAGTCCACTCCCTTTACCCTTCTCTTAAATTCAAACGTGATTGTTGTTGAAGTGAGTTATGACTACCAACCCTTATTTTCTTATTTCTTGAGTATCTTTCCTTCTGTCAAATTATCAAAAGTAGCCCAGTCCGTTCCAAGAGGGTCTGGTGTCTTTAGCCCTTTACCGGCAAATTAAAAGGAGTTTAAAATGTTAAGCACCCCCAAAAAAATCTTGTCTTTCATTAAAAATGATAGAGGAGCTGTGCTTATCTTTGTTGGAATGAGCCTTATACCCATAATATTGATCCTGGGCTTAGCTGTTGATAGTTCCATCGCACTCCAACAAAAAAGATCCTTACAAGCAGCTGTAGACGCAGCCGCTAGAGCCGGTGTCGCTAATGGTAACGGGGTAGCAGCAACTATTACAACGGAGGCACAAAAAACATTTGCTGTTAACATAACAAGCCTGCAAAATGTAACAGGTCCCAATGTGAGTGTGAATACAACCAACAATACGGTAACCGTTACGGCTTCTATTGTCGTTCCCACCACTTTTATGAGCATTGGCGGCTCAACCACTAAAACATATAATGCAACGGCAACCGTTCCCATGGGCAACCAAAATATTGCGGAAGTTGCTATTGTTTATGAAGTTTCTGCCCGTTTCTTACCAAACAATTTTCATCAAAATATCTGTAACGCCCTCATCACTTTTGTGAATAACCTTCCTAGCAACGTGATGGTGAGTATTACACCAATTGCTACAGAATTTTTGCTTGAATCATCTACAACTGTGTCAAATAGTTTATTTGGCCATCTTAGCGTAACCACGAATGATGAATCTGCGAACCCAGCATTTTACCCTTTAAGTACAAATTATATATTTAACAATGCAGCTTATAATTCCACTCAAAATCCTTTTTATTATGCAAATGGTATTTATGCCACTTACCCAACAGATCCAGGCGTTCTAACAAGTAATCCTGTACCTTCTATCTGCCCAGGAGGTTATACATCATGCGCGCCAAAAATGTGGCCAACAAAGTGCCCACCGAGCACAACAAATATATCTTGCTCACAAGTTTATACCTACATATCAAACCCCTCATATCCCATACTGCCATTAACAGCCAATAAAACAATGGTTGTGAATTATCTAAACAAGCTAAAGAATTTTAAAGCTTCTGCAGATGGCTTATTTCCCTCTCTCATATCATGGGGCTGGAGAACGATTGACCCATTATGGAAAGATTTTTGGCTAGTTAATTCGGATAAAGCGACCACACTAAGAGCTACAGGAGAATATCCCAAAGCATATGATGGAGTTCAGAAAAGTATGATACTTATTTTCAACAATTCTGAATATTGGAATGATTTTACACCCAATGTAAGCGCCTACTATGTCAACAAATGTGGTGATGCAACTAGGGTTGTAAACGGCTTGAATCACTGGTGGATGTCCGGTTATGGGATGATTCCGGTTCCAACTGATTACATTAGCAAAGTTGACGATATAACGTGTGAAAATAAGTGGTTTAAAACAATGGACAAAAGCCTCGGGTTAAATTTGTCTGATGCAACAAACTATAAAGGGACAGTCACTGGAACCTCATTTAAGGAGAGTATATTAAAAGAAGTTTCCGCCAAATTTTTCCGCATTTGCAAAAATATTAAAGCCAAAAATGTTGATATTTATCTTCTTGCAAATGGAAATACGGGCACTCTGTCACCTTGCTGTAATTCAAGCGCAAATGCTTTTACCATAGGAAATTCTGCAACCAGCATATCAACGGCCTTGAATTCCGTACAATCAAAGATTGTTGCGAAAATTAAGTGATAAGAGCTTTATCTAACTAAGGCAAATGATTTGACGCAAATTCAGAGCCGGGGTCACAGGGTCGTGACAAGCATTTGCTTATTGCTGACTCGAAAAATATATACCTTCCATATCCCCTGAGTTTGGAGCCCCTATTTAAGAGGTATTTGACATGGGCGTCATCCTTCGCCACAATAGGGAAAAATTGGATGATAACGCATGAATCACGAAGAAACTCCAAAAAATACACCGATCTCCCAACACACCAAATTGTTGGTTAGTCTGGCGAGTTATGCCTCCGTCGTGGTCGCAGCTATTCTTATTCTGGCCAAATTTTTCGCTTGGATGCGATCAGATTCCTTAAGCTTACAAGCCTCATTAATTGACTCTTTGCTTGATATAACCGCTTCAGTAATTAACTTGTTGGTCTTAAGGCAGGCCTTAAAACCAGCTGATAAGGAACATCGGTTTGGCCATGGGAAGGCAGAGGCCCTAGGAGGCTTGGGGCAATCTGCCTTTATTGCGGGATCTGCTGTTTGGATCATCATCGATGCTATACATCGACTCATTTACCCCCATCCCCTGCAAGAAAGTTTGACAGGTAGTATTGTAATGATTCTGGCCATCGTACTTACCTTGTTGTTGGTTATTTATCAACGATACGTCATCAATCAAACCCGATCGCTTGCTATTTCAGCAGATTCACTCCATTACTTAGGCGACTTATATACCAACATTGGTGTTCTTATTTCCTTAAATGTTTCTTTTTTATTTGGGTGGACACGATTAGACCCACTTGTGGGAGCTGGCATTGCCGGATATATTTTATACACCTCATGGGTTATTGGTCAAAAATCATTAGACGTGTTGATGGATCGAGAATTGCCAGACGAGGAGCGTTTACGCATTACTGAAATTGTTCTCCAAAATCCGCTTGTGTGGGGAATTCATGACTTGAGGACCCGTTCAGCTGGTTTACAAGACTTTATTCAAATGCACTTAGATATGGACGAAAAAATGTCTCTTCTGGAAGCTCATGATGTCGCAAATGATGTAGAACTAGCCCTTCAAAAGGCTTTTCCTCACGCTGAGATTATTATTCACCAAGACCCCTTACCCAACCGCGAGGCTGTTTCCTTATGAGAACTGTACCTTTATGAGACAAGGAGCTCGCTTTCAAGCCGCTGTAACTTTATTGGATAAGATTCTGACTTCCACGGCTCCAGCGGATAGTCTGGTCACAAGTTATTTTCGCCAATGCCGTTATATGGGATCAACAGATCGTCGCGTTATTTCTGAAATAGTCTATCAAATCTTGCGCCGATATGAAGAACTCGCCTGGTATATTACGGGCATTTCCCCTAACAAACCTGGGTGGGGAAGGATATTGGTACTTACTTATGCCCATATAATACAAAATCTCACGATTCCTCAACTTCAAGCCTTATGCCAAAAGGAAGGTCACACGGATAAATTTGACCTTGAACCACTCTCCACACTTGAACTTTTTATTCTGAAAGAGATGGAACGTCGAAAACTCGCCGAAATGCCCTTAACTGTTCGCTTAAACATCCCGACTTGGGTATTACCACATTTACAAATGACTTTCGGGGCACAACTTGAAGAAGCTATCCACGCATTAAATCTACCTGCTCCCCTTGATTTACGAGTCAATACGCTGAAAACTACCAGGGATGCCGTTTTTGCCCAGCTTAAAGCAGAAGGATTCGAAGCCACCTTAACACCTTGGTCTCCCATCGGTATTCGTTTAATCGAACGTCGCCCCTTATCAGGACATGAGTTGTGGAAAAATGGAAATATCGAAGTTCAAGATGAAGGATCCCAATTATTGGCTCTTTTAGCTGATGCGCAAAATGGTATGACCATTATGGATTTTTGTGCAGGAGCAGGAGGAAAAACCCTTGCCATGGCTGCAACTATGCAAAATAAGGGGCGAATTGTCGCAACGGATGTTGCTGCCTGGCGATTGACTCGAGCTAGAGAACGCTTGCGCAGAGCAGGTGTCAACAACGTAGAATTTCGAAATTTGGAAGAAGAAGCAACGATTAAATGGTTAAAGCGGCAAGCGGAACGTTTTGATCGCGTTTTGGTTGATGCCCCTTGCTCAGGAAGTGGGACGTGGCGCCGGAATCCCGACTTGAAAAGACGATTTTCTGAAAAAGATCTAGAAGAACTTGTTGCTAAACAACAGCAAATTCTGACTCGAGCCGCTTCTCTTGTGAAACCAAAAAAAGACAACACTCCCGCGGGGCGATTAATTTATGCTACTTGCTCCCTTTTTCAAGAAGAAAATGCATTGCAAGTTCAAAATTTTCTACAAGACCACCCGGATTTTCATCTTTTACCTATTCAAAGCGTATGGTCTGATGTCTTAAATATACCCTGCCCCCTGACCACAGAAATGTTACAACTTACACCCCATGCACACGGCGTTGATGGTTTCTTTATTGCTGTGATGGAACGCAGCGGAAAACGCCATGAAGGTTAATATCGACAGGTGCTGTTTAAAATTTCATAATGGGTATAGATAATTGACTCAAAAGGAGAATTTTGAAAATGGTTTTTAGACATAAATTCCTGAAATACGGTGTTTCATTTGGATCCGCCCTTGCCATGGTTATTTCTTATACAACCCACCATTCTATTCTATGGGCTATCATTCACGGTCTATTTGGTTGGTTTTACGTAGGCTATTATGTTTTGGTCCACGGTTAATCAGTAAAGCCCTTCTCACTCAAATTTCAGGCTTTTATTGATTAACTCGCGTCCAGAGTAACACGCAACACCTTGACCCTGCGGGTCAAACTTTGCCTTACTTCTTACTCTTAATTTCGATGACTTTTTCTGTCTCTTCACTATTTATTGGCTTTGTAACAATGATTGTGAGTACGCCTTTTTCTAGATTTGCCGTAACTTTCTCACTATTAATATTAAATGGCAATGGTATGGAACGCATAAAGCTACCATAAGCACATTCCATAATATAATAATTCTTTTGATTTCTATTTTTTGCCGCTTTTTTTTCTGCATTTATTATCAATTTATTTTCGAGAGAACTAATCCGAATGTCTTCTTCTGGAACCCCTGGAATCTCAATACGTATTTCAAATTTTTGATTATGATCACAAACATCAATATTTAAATCCCCAAAACCTATCACAGGTACAGAATATTCAGAAAGCATATAATTTTTGAATGTTGTGAATCTATTCTGAACAAATTTGCTAAGGCATATGAACTGTTTTCGATGGCTTCGAATATTATTTATTTTTTTTACCTTCTCAAATTTATCAATAAAAGACTTAATGTTCATTTTCTTCTCCAAATAAATATTACAATTAATAAACAATTATACTTGGTTAAAACTTAAAAATAAGTTAAGAAACTGATATATTTTGATTGTTAAATTTATTCAATGATTTCAAGGGAATTTTGAGATATTTCGGAATAAAATGCTTCATAAAATGAAAAGAAAACAAAATTATAATTTAAGTATACAAAAATATAAAATGCCACCATACTGTCAGCTTGAATAAATAAAATTTCTAGAAGCTAAAACACTATAGCAGCATTTTCATAAGGGGAAGTCTTTAATTCACTTCTTCCTTCATCTTTACATAGCTTACAACCTTTGAAACACCAACCGTATTGCTGGCGTGATTGACAACTCTATCTAATTCAGCCTGATCTTGCGCAATTCCCATAATGTAAACTTGGCCACTAACTGTCTTAATACTGTAGTTACGGGACTGAATTTCACCATCAAACATCAGTGTACTCTTTAATTGAGTGGTAATCCAAGTATCTTTGGTATAGGTCCCAAGAGATGCGCCCTCTGAACGACCAATATTGTCAATCACCCGTTTTACGCCTTGAGGTTCCCATGCAATCTTTACGGCATCCAAATGCATTTGTTCATTGGGTACAGCGCCTGTTAACATAACTTCTCCATTTTGTACATTAACATCAACTACACGATGAAGTTCCGGATCCTTTTGATAGAGACTTAATTTTATTGCAGAAGAAATTTTTGTGTCTGCCCAGGCCCCAGAAACTCCTTTTTCTTTAGCAGCGGCGACTCCAACAGCAGCGCCGCCCCCGATAACCCCAGGTACACAAGCAACCAAAACACCAGAGCAGCTTATGACTCCACATAACAACAATAACTTTTTAAAATGCATAATATCTTCCTTTCTTTTTTTGTCTATCTCTCAACAAACCAGGCACTCACAATATGCTTAGGCCATTTATACGGGATAAGGTAAATTGCGTCAAAGCGAATATTCTGAGGCTCCCAAGTCAAACGCTTCAAATAAAGAGAAAGAGCCATTTCTATGCGTTTTCGCTGTTTTAGACTAATAGCCTCACCGGCTTGAAGGATGCTTGCTCTGAACTTAACCTCCACGGCAATTAGTGTTTTCCCGCGAGAAGCAATAATATCGACTTCACCTAAAGGAGTTTTATAGCGACGTTGAAGAATTTGGTACCCCTTCACCCACAATAATAAGGCGGCCATTAGCTCTGCCAAGTGACCTTGAGCATGATAGGTTTTTAGCCAGTTTCCCATCTTTTTTATTCTTCTTCCCGCAACTCCAAGGCCCGTTGGTATATTTGTTTCCTCGGTAAATCTAACGATCCTGACACTAAGGTACAAGCATCACGAATACTATGGGATGCGAGAGCTTGACGCAGCATATCGTCAATATTGTGTAAAGAAGGGTGTTGGAATTGAGAATTTTTAGGGCTTAATACGACCACAACCTCGCCTTTTGGTAGACCATTTTCTTCATAATACTGGATAACCTCTGCAAAAGATCCCCGACGCACTTCTTCAAAGAGCTTTGTAATTTCACGTATTACTGCAACCTCTCGGCCTACAAAAGATTTTGCCATCTGTTTTAGGGACGCTCCTAATCGTTTGGCAGATTCAAAGAAAATAAGTGTCGTATTAATTGAAGATAATTCTGAATAAGCAGCTTTGTCAGCAAACCCCGCAAAAAGAAACCGGTCACAAGCCATTCCCGATAAAACAAGGCCCGCAATGACCGCAGAGGGTCCTGGAATAAAGGTTACGTGGAGATGAGCTTTATAACAGTGTTGAACTAGCTTGAATCCGGGATCGGAGATAAGGGGTGTGCCAGCATCACTGATTAAGACAACAACTTGTCCTGTAGCGATTTTGTCAAGGATCAGAGGGCGCATTTGATCCGCATTGTGGTCGTGATAACTGATGAGTGGTTTGGCAATGCTATAGGCAGATAAAAGTTTTCGACTTACTCGGGTATCTTCGCACGCTATCACATCACAATTTTTTAAAGTTTCTAAGGCCCTTAAGGTAATATCGCCTAAGTTTCCGATGGGTGTAGCCACAAGATAAAGGCCTGGTTTGAGTCTTAATCCCTCTTCTTTTGCCATTCCCTCGCTACCCCTTGGTGCGCATCAAACGCGCTTTGTCGCGCTGCCAATCTCTGTCTTTAATCGTATTACGCTTATCAACATTTCTTTTTCCTCGACCCAACCCCAACTCAACCTTCGCTCGACCTTTCCCATTGAAATAAACTTTAAGCGGCACAAGGGTCATACCTTTACGACGAATGGCATTTAAAAATTTTGTTAATTGTCGCTTCCTCATTAATAATTTTCGGGGGCGCTTGGGTTCATGGTTAAAGCGATTGGCTTCAAGATATTCCGGAATATTGGCGTTAAATAAGAAAATTTCGCTTTCCATTTCTCCGGCGAAAGATTCATTAATGCTGCTTGTGCCGAGGCGCAAAGATTTAACTTCCGTGCCCGTAAGCATGATGCCAACTTCGAGAGTTTCTGTAATTTCAAAATCAAATCTTGCTCGTCGATTTTGAGCAACGACTCGATATTGGTCAGGAGCAACAGCCATCTATTAAATCCTTAGAACCACTTAAGTTTACAACCGTTCAATTATTGTCTCATCTTGAACAACTGTCTCTTCCTCGATAACATCAATCCCTTTTACGAGAAAAAGAAGAATAGCTATAGGAAAGAAAATAATCCCCCAAAAAAACAACCAAAACCAGGAGCCATAATATTTCAGGTAAAATCGAGAATTGGCTTTGCTGATAGACGCATTTTTTACTAATAAAAGAAGACCTATCGGTAGCCATATAATTAAAAAAAGAACGAGAAAGAAAAGATTGCCACCATACCATCTTGGACAATATACCTTTGATGTTCTTATAATTTTTTTTGTTTGCAACATTAATAAAATCTCCTTTTAATTTAGCAGGCCAATGGCATTCATGGCTTCCCGAATTTGGTTTTCAGAACTTGCGGAAACCGGAACAAGGGGTAACCTTACTTCATTATGACACTTCTTCAATAATGAAACAGCAAATTTCAAAGGTGAAGGGTTGGTTTCCACCAGCAACACCTCACTTAAAGGAAACAAGTCATCTCTTAGAGCTGCAAAAGAGGGCAAATCAAGATCTTGCCAGGCTTTCATCATTTCTTGACAAAGTTTTGGAGCTACATTAGCAGTTACAGAAATGCACCCATCTCCTCCTTTAGATAAATAAGCTCCTGCAGTTGGGTCATCTCCGGATAGAAGACAAATAGGTTTTGGAGTTATCTGTCGCAATTGAAGGGGGCGACGCATATCTGTCCCTGAATCTTTAACTCCCACTATGGTGGGGAGGTCAAATAATCGTGTGTATAAGGACAATGGTAAATCAATACCTGTACGCCCCGGATGGTTATAGATAACAATTGGCAAAGATGAAGCCTTTGTAATGGCTTGAAAGTGTTGAAAAATTCCTTCCGGCATGGGTTTGATATAGTAAGGCGTCATAACAAGAGCAGCGGCTGCACCCAAAATTTCTGCTTCTTTTACCATGTCCACAGCCTCTGAGGTTGATTGTGAACTCGCGCCCATAATGACGGGCACTCGGCCGCTGGCAACTTTAAGTGTTAACGAAAGAACTTGTAGACGTTCACGCGAAGAAAGAAGCCCCCCCTCTCCCGTAGACCCACAAACAACTATTCCTTGGCTTCCCTGTTGAATTTGCCACTCGATAAGGTCACAAAGAGCGGATTCATCAACTTGATCTTGAAAAAATGGTGTAATTAGAGCAACAATAGAACCTGAAAACATCGCTAAACTCACTATAGTGGAAATAGAGTTAATGCAAAATATTGCGAAATCTAAGCTGACAATAACGACATATTTTTCATTTGCCAAGTTTTTGCTCGTATGTTTGGCATTGATTGTTCCCTCAAAGGCATATTCTCACGAATTAAGTCGATGTGGGAGAGCCCTCCAACTTGCACTTCAGGGAAGTTTTTTGGAAACAGAAAAGATACGTGCCCAGTCATGCCCGGTTACCTCTTCCTTAATTCAATGGTTGCAATTGCAAAATCCTATAGAGCGTACAGGAATGTCTTTTTCCAAAATTATTAGTTTTTTACGCAATCACGCAGATTGGCCTTTAAAAGAAAGGTTACAAATTTATGCTGAAGAAAGTTTAAAAGAAACCGATAACCGTAATGAGTTAAGAAAATGGTTTGATGAAAACCCACCTCTTACTGCAAAAGGAGCAACTTTTTACGCACGGGCATTAATTAAAGTGGGCCGGAATAATGCTGCGAAAAGTATAATACAATATGCTTGGGTTAAATTTGATTTTGAAACAAACGCTCTCAAGTCCTTTTGGCAAGAATTTAAGGATCATTTAAACCAAGAGAATCACTATCAGCGCGTGGATCGTCTCCTCATGAAGGAAAAAACCTCAGCGGCTCGTATAATGTTTCCCTGGCTAAATCAAGGGCAAAAAGCCTTAACGGATGCCCGAATTACCCTTATTGAAAAAGGGGGTGATGTGGATACAAAATTAGGCAAAATTCCCATGGAATTATCGTCGGATCCAGGCCTCGTTTATGATCGGATCAAATGGCACCGCCGAAAAGAAAATAATACCCACATGATGGCCCTCCTAGAGACTGCCACCTCACCAGTAGAAGATGAAGAACTTTGGTGGCGCGAAAGAAATTTATTAATTCGACGCATGATGGATGATCGACGATATCAAGATGCGTATAACTTGGCTAAAAATCATGGCCTATCTGTCGGAGAAGACTTTGCTAATGGAGAATGGTTAGCAGGCTGGATTGCTTTGCGTATGCTTAAGAAACCCGAAGTGGCTTTAAGCCATTTTCAAACGTTATATGATAAAGTCAAGACACCGATCAGCATTGCAAGAGCCGCCTATTGGTCTTCACGTGCTGCTTCAGCTTTACGAAAACCTCAAGAGTCACAAAATTGGATGACAAAAGCAAAATCCTACCCAGGAACCTATTATGGGCAACTGGCCTTACGAGGAAGCGTAACCGGGGCCGCGCCACAATTACATCCAAAACGCCGTCCAATCGACGCTCACACAAGACAAAAATTTGAGGATCGACCTCTGGTAAGGGCCGTGCGCTTATTATGCGCTGTAGGGGGAAAACACCTTGTTGAACCTTTTGGAATAAAACTTTCTCAAGAATTGACAGATCCCGGAGAGCAAATCCTTTTGATCGAAATGGCTGCTGCTGAGTGCGGTCCATACTATGGCGTTCTAGCATCTAAAAAGCTGCCCATGAAAAATGTTCCGTTAATTGAAGCCGCTTATCCCATTTTACCACGCCATTTTCAAAAAGAGACAAGCAAAACAAATTCGGCATTGGTACATGCCATTATTCGTCAAGAAAGTCGTTTCAAAGCAGATGCCTTAAGTCCCGCCGGGGCACAAGGACTTATGCAACTTATGCCAAAAACAGCCCTGCAAACAGCAAGAAGATCTAAGAACAACCTAGGATCTTTAAGTGACCCCAATGTTAATTTACCGTTAGGATGTGCACATTTAAATAATTTATTAGATCGTTTCAAGGGATCCTTAATTTTATCAATCGCAGCCTATAATGCGGGAGCAAAAGCCGTAGAATCTTGGATAGAAAAATATGGGGACCCTCGTCACCAAGGTGTTGACTTAATTGACTGGATTGAAACTATTCCCTATGCGGAAACACGCAACTATGTTCAACGAGTATGGGAAAATTATGCCTATTATGCCCAACGATTGAGTAAATAATTTCTCAACACCATATCGTTTACTGGAAGAATTTTTTAAAACTTGATAACAGTCCATTAGAAGGAGCAACTTTTCTCTCAATTAATTTTCCCATTTGAGACTTTGTCAATTTATTTGCTTCTTTTTTCTCAATTGCTTGCTTTTTCATTTTTGTAAAGGCTTTTGACGTACCTTTCAAAGCACTTTTCAGTAACTCTTGGGAAATTTCATAAACCACCACATTTGTTATTGCCGTTACAGTTGCAGATCTTTTTTCATTGAGAAGCAAAGCCATTTCACCAAAATATTCAGGGAAACCTAAGCAAAATAGTTTTTTTTCTATTTTATCTCCTGCTTTGTTTTTATAGGCGATAGACACTTCGACACTACCTTCACCAATTAAATACATAGACTGCCCTTCTGTGCCTTCACTGACAATGATCTCCCCCTCAGCAAAAACCCAACGTTTCGCGTTTTCAGCTAATTTCTTTATTGTAGCTCGTGGTAATTCATTGAAACACTCAACGTTCTCAATAAAATTTGCAAGTATGAGGGGAGACTCTTCTTGATAAGATTTTCTTCCCTTTGACAAAGTATATTCACCTAAAACCTCAGATATCTTTAATTTGTAAGCATGTAAATGCTTCGTCAACGCATTGATCACGTCGTGCTTAACGTCACGACATTCTATTATATCCGACACCAGGTAACGAACTTCGTAAGTAATACCACTTCGGTTTGTCTTAATCGCAGCTACGTCACATTTTTTTTGATAAACACTCGTTACACTCATAACTCCTGCTCTTAGGATGCGTTCCGCTCTTTCAACAGGAACCGTATGATCCAAACAAATCTTAACGCTATCCCAATAACTCCGACGCGGTTTGCTATAATTTGTAAAACCTTGAGCAATTTTTCGATGGGGAACAACAATAATATATCCATCCATATTCTCAAGAATAACTGTACGCCAGTTGATCTTTATAACCCGCCCTTCCGCTCCGTCTAATGTCTTAATCCAATCATTGAGCTCAAATGGAGATTCTGTTTCTAAAATAACACCAGAAAACGCATCAAGAATTAGCTCACCTAGAGCAAATGTTAAGCCTGCACTAACAAGTCCCCCCAATGTCAAAATACTTAAAATAGATTGCCCCAAAACAAACACAACAATGGAAAGAAAAGCACAAACGAATATAATAAATTTAGTTGTACTTAATACAATACGAGGAACATCTTTCTTATAAACAACTTCATAACGCTCAAAAAAGGACACTTTGATGAGGAAATAAAGCACAATCCAGGACATCGTTAGAAGAAGTCCCTTCAAAGTTTGGAGAACAATATGGAAAGATCCCTCTGGGAATAATGAGATTGGCACGAACGACGTAGAGAGAATGAGCCCAATCAATATTGCAACTAAAAGTAAACTTTTATTTTTAAACACTCTTGCTCAACCCATATTCATAAGAAAATCCTTATCTCATCGTAACGGATGTAAGTAAATTTTTTATGAAGATATAAACAATTTTTATTTTGCTGAATTTACCTCAAGAGTTTAACCCACACCTAGGTTTGGCAGTGTCTACCGTTGGTCGAGCCTAAACTCTATGCGGCGATTACGAGCCATGGATTTTTCAATATCCATGGAATTTTCTTTTCCATCAGCTTTCAAGCCTGTCCGAACCTCAAGAGGTTGGAATTCTCCAAAACCAGCTGCCACAAGATTTTTAGGCTCAATCCCTTGAGAAATCAGATATCGAACCACTGAAATGGCCCGTGCTGAAGATAACTCCCAATTCGACGGAAAGAGGGTCCGTTTAATTGGAACTGTGTCTGTATGGCCATCAACACGCAAAATCCAATTAATAGATGCAGGGATTTTTGCAGAAATTTCCTTCAAAGCAATGGCTAATTTATCCAGTTGCTCGAGCCCATCTTTGCCAAGTTCAGCTGAACCTCTATCAAATAAAACTTCGGATTGGAAAACAAATCGGTCTCCAACTACTCGAATATCATGACGATCACCTAAAACTTTCACCAACTTAGAGAGGAAATCTGAACGGAATTGACCTAATTGTCCTTTTTGGGTAGTCAATTGAGTGGGATCAACACCCTTTTTTTGGCTTATATCATCAACTTGCACTTTCAATAGAACATTTTCTGCTTGCACCGCTTCAAGTTCCCGACGCAAAGCTTCTAGTTCTGCTAATTTCTTAGCCAGAGTATCTTCGAGACGACGATGGAGATTTGCAAGCTCAAGCTCCTGTTCTTTATATTTGGCTTCGTCAGATTTAAGAGCTGAATTTAAATGATTAAGTGCCTCTTGTAACTCTATTATCTGCTGGCCCAGGTTTGCTGCTTTGTCTGCTTCTTGAGTCTTGGCAATTTTCTCAGCTGCAAGATTTTGCGCACTAATACTTAACTGGCTTGTCAAAGCTATAATTTGGGCTTCCAAGAGCGAGAGGGTCTTTTGTGCTTCTTCCTTAGATAGGCGTTCCATCTTGAGTTGACTTGATAAAGTATCAATCTGCTGATTCAAACTGAGTAAGGATTGATCTCTATCATTCAAAGCATCCGTTAAATATAACTGGGCTACCACAAACGTCATGAGAACAAAAATAATTACCATTAATACGGCAGCTAAGGCATCAACAAATCCAGGCCAAATATCAAAGCTATGGTGACGACGACGGGCAGCAAACATCTCGCGAAAATCCTTCTTAATGGAATTCTGATAGGTCATTCTATCGAAGAGTGGATGGTCTGTCTATTGGCCAGTTTCCCCTTCAATCATGGAATTATTTACCCGCAATAACGAATAAATTCAGTATTTAACTTTTTTGGAAGTTCTCCCAGGAACGAGTACAAAAAACTCCTAAACACACTATTTTCCTTAAATATTCAATAAATTCAAGAGCATATAAACCAAAAATTAATTATTTTTAGTTAAGCTGAGGTTTAAGTGCAAATGATTGCACGAAATTTACAAGGAGTAATGAAAATGTCTAGCCAAAACAGAGAACTTCAAACACAAGAAATTAAGAATATTATTCAAAATCAAGGTCAAGCAAACTTGGGTGGAACAGAATTCAAACTAAACAACCCAACACACAATGACTCAAATCTTCAAGCCATTGTTAATGCTCCAAACTTTACTTCAAGAGTATTGGGCACGCCAACACAAGATGGTGTACATACGTATGAGTTGAATGGTAATGGAAATTCAATCAAAGTAAACATTACATCACGCAATTCAAACCAAAATAACTAGTTTTTGATCTCGTTATTTATTAAGGAGGCCGATGAGGTCTCCTTAATTTTTTCTTTTCTTAGGAGGCGATTTTGAATTTGGAGTCGATTGCTTTTCTTCCAAATTACGAGCCTCATCAGCCAACATAATAGGAATTCCATTTCGTATAGGATAGGCAAGACCAGCCGAGCGACTCAGGAGTTCTTGATTTTTTTTATCATACTCTAAAGGCCCTTTAGTCACAGGGCAAACAAGTATCTCTAATAAGCAAGGATCAATTTCGGTCATTTGTATTTCTCATTAGTGACATGTTTCATTTCGTGTTTGAGAATCTAACACAGCCATTTCCATCAATGCTGTCATCAACTTAGATTGTTCTTGAGGATTACGAGACTCAAGCAAGGCCTGCTTTTCCCTAACTTCAAAAGGACAAGCCACTGATAACACATTCAAGAGTTGGTCGTTAGAAGCTTTTTCCAAGCTTTCCCAATCTGCATTTAAGTCATTAGTCAAAAGATATGATTTTAGACTTTTTAATAAGCGGTCGCGATCAATAGAAAAATCAAGCTTTTCAAGTACATCTCCCGGATAAGATTCATAGGAAACCCGCGCTTGACGGCATCCATTTTCTGGAGCCAATTCTTGTAAGATGTCGAAACGACAAACCCCCTTCAATATGACTGCTAAGGTATTTTCTTCCGTTTTTCCAAATTCAACAATTTCTCCAAGACATCCAGTAGAAAATAAAGGCGCTAAGACTTGCCCATCAAACAAGGTTGAGATGGGTTGAACCAAACCAATGTATTTGACTTCCCCTTCAATACAAGCCGCAACCATCGCTGCTTGAGCTGCATCAAAGATTGGCACAGGCAAAAGTGTACGGGGCATCAAAATCACACCTCGCAAGGGCAATAGGGGCAGGACTTCTGGAAAATTTGGCATTTGATAAATTGTATTTTGAGTCATCATTTAAATATTTGCAGAATTATGATATAAAATTCAAGACATTTGTTCATCCCCAACAAAAGTCTGAAGAAAAAGAAAGGCAACTTGACAAGACTTTGATAGCAAAATATAAAAACATCAAAATCTTGATTTTTCATTGAAGGGCCGTTTGTGAGCTTAGAAAGGAAATTCCATGAGTACTCATTCTAAGAATAACCGCCACATTACGTTATTAGCCAGCCTGGGATCAATAATAGAATATTATGACTTTGTTGTTTATGGGATGATGGCAAGTTATTTAAGCGCTGTTTTTTTCCCTCCCCAAAATCCTGCAACGGCTGTACTTCAGACTTTTCTTATTTTTGCTGTGGGATATTTTGCACGACCCGTAGGTGGGACGGTTATTGGCGTTATTGGTGATCGATTCGGACGTCGACCTGCCTTCTTATTATCTACGACATTAATGGCCTTAAGTACCCTGATGATTGCCCTTTTACCCAGTTATGATACTTTGGGTATTTATACTGTTTTGCTTCTTGTGTTTTTTCGAATACTTCAAGGACTCTCTTTTGGAGGGGAGCTCCCAGGAGCCATGACAATTGTTGCTGAATTTTCTCCCGATCATCGTCAAGGACGCAAAACAAGTCTTGTGCTTGCAAGCACAAGCCTGGGAGCGTTACTGGCCAGTGGAGTTCTTTATCTTATTTCCGCAAACCTGAATCAAACAGAAATTTTGTCCTGGGGATGGCGCCTTCCTTTTCTGGGTGGAGGCGTTTTAGGTCTTTTGTTACTTGTTGCTCGCCATACCATCCAAGAAACTCCTGTTTTCTTGAAAAATAAAACAGAGATTCGCAAACCACTTTTCTCACTACTCACTAACCACAAAAATTCTCTGTTAAAAGGGGCAGGACTCACCACCTTTTTGGCAGCTCTGATTATTACAAATCTTTATTTTCCTTATTTTATACCCAAATATTTTAGCTATGCGATAAGTGAGGTTTATAAAGGAACAACGCTCAGCCTAATTTTTGTCATCTTTGTTTTGCCATTAACAGGAATTTTTACTGATTACTTTTCTAAAAAAATAAAAATTCTTCGATGGATTTGTGGAAGTTACATTGTGTTCTCTATCCCCATTTTTTCTCTTCTCCTAACAAGCAATAAAATGGCTTTAATTGCATTTTTAATGATTCAACAATTTTATATTGCTCTTTTTTCTGCAAGTTTTTTCCCAACATTAATTCGCATTTTTTCATCTCAAGTTCGCTATACCAGTATCGCTCTATGCTACAATTTTTCATGGGCTTCCCTGGCAACCCTTCCTATGGTCTATACAGCTCTCCTCGATTTTTTTGAATCTCCTTGGGTTGTTCCAATAATATTGTCTGGCCTTGCAGGGGTATCCCTTCTCGCAACGTCAAACATAGATCAAAACGAACAGATTAACGATACACCTATTCAAGAAATTGACTCCATAAAATATGATCTTGTTGGTTAGTCTTCAATCGTTTTTAGGGTTTATTTGAGGATATAATCTGCAAAAAAGAATTCCTTTAATTGGTTACCCTAATTTTTTATGTCCCGTGCGACAATAAAGTCTTCGTCCATAAGCTATAATAAATATTAGTATTAAATGTTGTTATATTGATTGTGGCGTGGATTATAGGCTCCACGTGGCCTCTAGAGATAAAATCAATATAGACCTTATTACCCTAATTTTTTGTTTTGGCATGAACACTTACTTCTATGTATCGACATCTCAGATGTAAATGACCTCGCAAAACACCATAACGGACATTATAGGGTATACAACCATACGTCGTCATGCATGTTTGGGTACAAGAATTCCAATGCCTATGTGTTAGAAACACTGATTATGGGCTCTGATAAAATTGCCGTACTTTTCTTTTGGCAACGACGGAGGTAAAAATATTCTGTCTTACTTTCAGGGGTTAATCCAGTTGAAAAACCAGGGATGCAACTGATGTACAATAAGGATTTATATGACGAAAAACAGGTAGCTTTAGAAGTTGATAAACTTTGCTATCCGTTTTTACAGCCAAGGGGTTTTTCCTTCTTTCAATTTAAAAGAATTTATAAGGACGGTTCTTTCGTAATTTTGGCGAACCGCCCTGAATATTTTCAAGATTATTTGGAAAAAGATTTAATTGACCCACGTCATACAATTTCAATTTATATTCGTCAATCCTCAATATTTTTCTGGGATGAATCCTTATCTAGCCCTCGACTTTCGCTTATAAAAGATGAATCAGGTATTCACCATGGACTTACCATTATTAGCCGAAGAAAGAATTTTTTTGACTGCACAACTTTTGGTATGCCTGAGCATCATCCCTGCCCATTTGCTTATTACTTCCACATCTTAAAAGAACTCCAAAAATTCTCAGAACTTTTCCCCAGTCGAGCGCGTATATTAATAGAAAAATCATCGGAAAATTCCTTAAAATTTTATAATCCCGGCCAACCCTTCTATCGCAAAGGGTTTTTTCTTCCTAAACGCTCTGCTCGTTTCCAAATTGGTGAGGACCCCCTGGACTATATAACAACTTATGAAGCGTTGTGTGTTCAGCTATTGCAAGATGGAAAATCATATAAAGAAATAGGCTCAATTCTCTCGATGGCTCCCTCTACAGTTGAGACACATCTGAAGCGCTTAAAAGCAAGAACAGGACTCACCTTACAAGAACTTACTTTACAATTCTTCCAAAAAAGTAATGGCAAGCGTATTGTCAATTTAGAATCCTCCAAAAATTTCCACCCCATAACACCTCTTGACCCAAAAAAAAGAAAGCAATCAACACGCGCACTCAAGTGATAATCTGAAATTTTTACACTAGAAGTACTTTTAAAATGCATTCCAAACGATATCCCTATTTTTTCCCCAAATACTCATTTACACCCCTAAATATTTCAAAAATTTCCAGCGCTACATTTTTCCTTTTAATTCCTTTCTTACGAAAGAAAAGCATATATGAGGTGTGACATACATGGCTTGAAAAATATCTACGGAAATTATCAGTAAGTAAGGTACTTAGGTAGCGTATACGTAAAAAATTTCACCAAACTCTCGAGTGAGATTTGAGGGATTTCTTTCATGAATTATGCTTATTTTTTGGGCTCACCTATAAAAAATATTAAAATTAATACCCCCCGGATATAATAATATTTTCTTCTTCCCCTTCGCTAAAATATTTATGTAATGTCATTATTCTTACAAAAACAAATTTATCAATGCTTTGTCTAATAATTTTGAAATATACCACAATTTGATTTATTAAATATTCCTGTGTATAAAGAGATTAAGTATAAATTAAGCATGTGAATATACATTCACATTTTAAATGAATATGGGAAAAATTTTATATGATTATAAAAACGCTTTTTGTAGTTTTGTCGCTTCTATTGGGAACGATAAGCCAGGCTGCTGATAACTCATCGCAAGAAGCACAGCAAAATGAATTTACCTATTATGAACTTTATCGGGCAAAACGAGAAAGTCGAACCGTCTATATTCATGGCACTATGCATACACGATCTCTCGAGAATAATCCCCCCATTCTCAATAGAGCTATTCAGAATGCAAAAGCCATATTCATTGAAAATTTTAGTGATGATAAGGAAAGTTCAGATGATACTGAGGGTGTCGAAAGTTCAGGTGACATCCATGATTCTCTAAAAGCGAAACTATTGCGCAAAGATGATGAACCTGATTGGTTAAATTTATTTAAGACCCACCCTTTTTTAGATGGATCTAGAACTACAAATCTTTACATTTATTTGAAAGATACGTGTGCAGAAAATATAAGCATAATGACCCACGGATTATCTTTTGATGAATTTCTAAAAAGCACCAGTGCTTTTGGAATTTTTACATTAATTTGTACTGCATTAAACCAGGAAACGAGCAATCCAAATTTAAGTTATGATCGTAGGCTTTTTGATATGTTTAGAACCACGAACAAGCCTACTGAATTTTTAGAAACAATGTCTGAGATTCAAGAGACTCATCTCGATGGTCTATATCCAGATAGCATAACCCAAATTCTTGAAAAAAGTAGTCAGGATACCTTAAGCTTTTTAAATTTTATCTGTGAAGTCATATCAGGAATGGAGCAAGAGCTCAAACAGCATACAACTCTTTACAAATCGGGAAGAGGAATTATATTAAGAAGATTGTTACCAAATTCTTCGCCATTTATAGATGCGAGAACATCTTTATGGTTTACAAAATATTTTGGAATCCATCCTCAGCCTATTATTGATGAAAGTCTTTTCTGCATGGGATTGGGTCACCTTCATCCTCACATTAATGAGAGTTATGGTATTCTGACTCCCGGGTTTTTATGTAGACTTGAAGATGGAGGTTGGAGGTTAGAAAATCTAAGTTTGAATGGAGCTTGGATTCCTTGGTCTACCAAAAGCTATTTAGATAAATTACGTCAGAATGAAGAAATGCAGAAAACATAAAATGGAAATGCCAAAATGTAAGAAATAAATAAGAAGATAAAAATCGCTAATGCCTCAGAGTCAACTCCATGAAGATAAGTTCTCATCCCAATAATTTTCCTTGATTAAACTTGTTTAGGCATAATGCCATATCAAGGATTCTTAATAGTGAAGAAACGTCCCTCAATTAATTTACGTTAGAGTTCTTTATTATGCCTTATCAAGATTCTCCAAAAGAAAAAGTTGGAAAGCAGCACTATGAATTGGAAGCAGAAATTTTATTGTACCTGCGCAAAAAAAACGACCAGAAAAGCACATTTGGATGAAGGAGAGTTATAGACAAATTCTATTAGATGCAGCAGAAAAAAATCCTATAGAAGCCCTTGCAAGATGGCAAAAAGTGTCCGCTGATTATAGCTTTATGTCATGATCAGATGCTCTTTTGGGCCCTCAGCAGCGAAATATAAATGAAGTTGTCAGTACAGCAGATCGAATTCAATAGCACGCCTCTGGACCCAACATTTGAAGACATTCTCAAAGCTTATCAACATGGAACAAAAAGAATCCCAAGGAGAAGTGGCTGTGGAAGTTCATCTCCTTGAATGAAAAGTATTTCAGAACATCCGGGACTGCCCTTGAGAGAAACAAAATAGATAAGAAACTAAGCCGTATTGTTGAAATTTATAAAGGGGATGAAAAATTTAAGTAATAGGGAGTAGCTTCTCAAAGCGATGCTGCAATCCAAATACTTAAGGAAAAAATTCAAATGTGGAAGTGCCAACTCTCAAGCGGTATGAGCTTAAACTTGTGACTAATCATAAAGATTATTAGACTCTATTGACTCTTTGGCGAAGCTGCTGATCCTGCTAAAATCCCCCCATCAATCGTAATGTCAGTTCCAGTTACATAACCTGATTCATCACTGGCTAAATACAAAACAGCGTATGCAACATCTTTAGGATCGCCCATTCTTTTAAGAGGAATGCCTTCAGCTAAGTCCGAAATCGCTCTTTGACGGCCTTCGCCATGTTCTCCCAATATATCGTTCCATAGTGGCGTTAAGATAGCTGCTGGTAGAACGGCATTACAACGAATATTATACCTCTTTTGAGCACAATAGAGAGCAACGGTTTTTGTGTGATTGCGGATAGCTGCCTTACTTGAAGCATAGGCTGCGGCACTTGGAATCCCAACGACCCCTGAGCGGGATGACATATTAATGATGGAGCCCCCTCCCCCTTTCATAAGGGCAATACCATATTTACAACCTAAAAAGGTCCCATTAAGATTGACTGCATGAATATGATGCCAGCTTTCTAAACTTGAATTTTCAGGGTCTAAAGGACCTAAATGAGTAGCTGATCCCATGATGCCAGCATTGTTAACGAGTATATCCAGCTTACCAAATTGTGACTTTACAAACTGCGTTATTGCCTGCCACTCCTCTTCACGAGATACATCTAACGGGTAAAAACAAGCAGAGGGCCCAAGATCTTTAGCAACCTTTTCACCTTCTCGCTTAAGGATATCTGTAATAATTACGATAGCTCCTTCTTGAACAAGCAATTCACAAATGGTTTTTCCAATTCCTTGAGCTGCACCTGTGACGAGAGCTATCTTTCCTTTGACTCGGTCTACCATTTGTCACCCTCGATTTCTAATTAAGTTATTAAACATACTGAGAGACTTTTTAGAAAGCTGCCAAGAGTTATAAACACCCTCCAATTGCCCTCTCTTTTTGTGATCAATCCTAGCACCTCCTTTATATCATTTGCCCTGCTTAACATCTCTACCCTTAGAAAATCCTTGCAATACTATCGGAAGTTGCTGAATGATATCTGACGCCATTAGAAACCCTGCACCCGATGTTCCACTGTACAAATCAACTGCACAACCAGCTAAATACATAGCCACAACGGCAGCTTCAGATGGGGATAATCCTTGAGCTAAAAGACCAGCGCAGATACCAGCCAAAACATCCCCACTTCCTGCTGTGGCTGCAGCGGAATTTCCAGTTGGGTTTAAAAATAGCTTGCCATCAGGACAACCGATAATACTGGGAAAGCCTTTTAGAAGGATCACACAATTCCAAGCTTTCGATTTTTCTTGCAGCAGTGTCAAACGATTTTCTGAGGTTAAGGGGATAGTTTTTAAGAGTCGTTGAAACTCTCCCTCATGAGGGGTCAAAATCCACTTTCCATGTGCATGTGTTCGAATAAAATCTTCGCCCATTTCGGCCAAAATATAAAGTCCATCCGCATCAATAACCGTTGGTTTATTGGCACATTCTATAAATAATTGCTCGATTAATCTTCCAGTTTCTTTTGATCTTCCCAATCCACAGCCAATTAAAGTGGCTTTACATTTTCGGCTTCTTTCTAAAATTTCTGATAATGACTCAACTCCAAGGGTTCCTGTATCCGTTTGCTGTAATCCTAAAGTAATCGCTTCAGGGCAATAATTTTGGACAATCGGTTGCGCAGACGGCACCGTTGTACATATAACGCCACCGACACCTGCTCGAGAAGCTGCCTGCACCGAAAGAGCCGCCGCACCGGCATAATCACGCGATCCGACAACTGCCAGGAGATAGCCAATCTGATATTTATGGGTGACACGATACCGTTTTGGTAACCACGCTTGAATCAGAGCATGATGAGCAATAGTGACACAATAACTCTCGTTCGCAATACCTCTCAAAGCAGAATGCGGAATGCCAATATCAACTACTTTATAATGTCCTGTATAATCAGGGCCATCATTCAGTAACAAGCCAATTTTTGCTACAGCAAGAGTTAGGGTAAGATCAGCATTAACTGCAATACTTTCAACCCTACCCGTGGTTGCATCTAAGCCGCTGGGAATGTCTACGGATATCACCGGTACATGTTGTTGATTTAACCATGTAATTATCTCCTCAAAAAAGGGACTTAAGGCTCCTTTAAAACCGGTCCCCAAAAGAGCATCAATAAAAAAATCTGCATCAGCAATAGATACAAAATCTTCTGAACATTGAAGATGTTGTATCTTTCCTTTGTTTCCTTTGGCAATTATTTGTTGCGTTGTGTGTAAATTATGTTGTGCATCGGCACTTAAATTCTTTGACTCCGTTAAGATATAAACTGTAACTTCGGTACCGCTTAAAAGCAGAAAACGTGCTATAGCCAAACCATCTCCACCATTATTACCTTGCCCACAAAAGATACCAACGCGTTTATCGGATAAATGTCCAAAGCGATCTGCTATCATTTGGGAAACGGCTTTTCCCGCTGATTCCATTAAAGTTAAAGAAGATATACCAAGCTGATCGATTACCCAACGGTCAACCCTTTGCATTGCATCACCGCTAAGTGCGATATCTCGGATAATTTCTGAGTTAGGCAAGATAAAACCTTAATCCTCTTTATTCAATTTTTCTTTATCGCTTCCTTAACAACTCTAATTTATGATTTACTCTAATAAAAGAGAATTTTTTATGAGAAGAATTTGATGAAATTAACATTTTTTGGAGGTGTGGGAACTGTTACGGGTTCAAAATATTTACTGGAAACAGGCAGCAAAAGAGTTTTGGTCGATTGTGGACTTTTTCAAGGTAAAAAAGAACTCAGACTTCAAAATTGGGCTGCCCTACCGATTGATCCGAAAACCATCGATACAGTTCTTATAACTCACGCTCATATCGATCATACTGGGTATATCCCTCTCTTAGTTAAAAATGGATTTAAGGGCCGCATTTATGCGACAGAAGCAACAATAGAATTATGTAAGATTTTATTGCCCGACAGTGGTTATCTTCAAGAAGAAGATGCCAGGCGAGCGAATAAATATGGCTACACAAAACATGCTCCTGCTTTACCCCTTTATACAAAAGAGGAAGCTATTCGATCTTTGGATTATTTTGTCCCTGTTAGTTTTGAAAAGCCTGTACAAATTTTCAAGGATTTTCAAGCAAGTTGGCATCGGGCAGGCCATATTTTGGGGGCTTCCTTTATACACTGCAGGAGCGAAGAGACGCGTATTCTTTTTTCGGGAGATATCGGACGACTCCAAGACCCCATTATGAAACCACCTGTTCCAATCGAGGCGACTGATTACTTAGTGATAGAATCAACCTATGGAGATAGGCTGCATGAAGTGAGTAACCCTATGGAGAAAATAGCGCGGGTTATAAATCGTACCGTCAAACGCGGCGGAACAATTCTAATACCGGCGTTTGCCGTAGGTCGTGCCCAAGCGCTCCTTTATTATATATCTAAAATCAAGGAAGCCAACCTTATCCCAGATCTTCCCATTTATTTAGATAGTCCCATGGCCATTGATGCGACAAAAATTATGCATAGTCATCCTCGTGACCATCATCTTTCTAAAGAGGAATGCAGGCTAACATGTCAAGTCGCAAAGTATGTTAATACAGCTGAAGAATCTAAATGGCTCGATTCGCAAGCTTTCCCAAAAGTTATTATTTCCGCAAGCGGTATGGCCACAGGTGGGCGTGTTCTCCATCATCTTAAAGTGTTTGCTCCAGATCAGCGAAATACCATCCTACTTTCCGGGTATCAAGCTGCGGAAACACGGGGCGCTTCTATCCTTGAAGGCAAACCAGAAGTCAAAATCCATGGTGAATGGGTGCCTATACGTGCGGAAGTTGCCAATATCAGCGAACTTTCTGCTCACGCAGATTACGAAGAAATTCTAACATGGATGAAAGGATTTCAACATTCACCTCGGAAAGTTTTTATCACCCATGGGGAACCTAACGCCTCCCTCAGCTTGAAAAAGCACATTGAAGACCGGTTTGGGTGGCCATGTTCAATCCCCAAATACTTAACCGTTGAAAGCTTATAATGAAAAAAGAAGGTTGTGGTGCCCTGCGCCTTAAATATTTGGGGATTAACACGTATAAAGAGAAAGTTCTTTACCTCCCTGTCGATGCTGATGTATGCCGCTCAGAAGGATTCGAAGTTCACGCCCGCGTAAGAGTTGCTGTTAATCAGAAGCAGATCATTGCTACCTTAAATTTTGTGGAAAATGGACTTTTATCTTCAAATGAAGCTGGACTTTCTAATGCAGCCTGGGATAGTTTAGGAGCCTCGCAGGGTGATCAAGTTTTCATTTCTCATACATTACCTCTTCATTCTTTTAATTCAGTACGTTCTAAAATCTATGGCCATTCTCTCAACCAGACACAAATTCATGATATTATTGCAGATATAACTACAGGCCTCTATTCAGATATTGAGGTTGCATCTTTTCTGTCTACTTGCGCTGGAGGGCGATTAAACCCTGATGAAATTGTTTATATGACCCAAGCGATGATCGAGACAGGGAGTCGCCTATCCTGGAACGTAGATCAAGTCGTTGATAAACATTGCGTGGGGGGAATACCTGGTAATCGGACCAGCCTTATTGTTGTTCCTATTATCGCGAGTTATGGTTTAATCATGCCGAAGACATCCTCGCGAGCCATTACCTCTCCTTCCGGCACAGCGGATACTATGGAAGTTCTCGCACCTGTAAATCTTGATCTGCCAACGATGCATAAAGTTGTGAATCAAGAGAATGGCTGTATTGTGTGGGGTGGCTCGGTCTCTCTTAGTCCTGCAGATGACATTTTAATTGCTGTGGAACGTGTTCTTGATATTGATAGTGAAGGCCAATTGATTGCTTCTGTGCTCTCAAAAAAAATTGCAGCTGGCTCAACACACATCGTTATCGATATGCCGATAGGGCCCACAGCAAAAGTTCGAACGCCAGAGATGGCCAAACTTCTCAAAAGATATTTTCTCTATGTAGCTGATGCACTTGGTGTTTGTGTTAACGTCATTGAGTCTGATGGCCAACAACCCGTTGGCAGGGGAATTGGGCCATCTTTGGAAGCAAGAGATATTTTAAAAGTTCTTCAAGGTGATCCGGATGCGCCCCTGGATTTGAAAACCCGTTCACTTGATTTAGCAGGGCACATACTTGAATTTTCAAATAAGGTTTCGAAGGGGGAAGGAAGGCTTATAGCGACCAGAATTCTGGAAAGTGGCGCAGCTTGGAACAAATTTCACGCCATCTGCGAAGCGCAAGGTGGATTTCGTGAACCAAAAACGGCTCAATATACTCATACCATCGAAGCAGAAGAGGCAGGACAAGTTAAAAGTATCGATAATCGGCACCTTGCAAAAGTTGCCAAACTTGCCGGTGCTCCTTATGATCAAACGGCGGGAGTTGATTTGCACACACCTATAGGTTCGCTTATTGACTATGGACAACCCCTGTTTACCATTCATGCTGACTCCAAAGGTCAATTATCATATGCTCTGGATTACCTGAACTTAAATAAGGATATTATTAACATTGAAAAAGAGTAGCACCCTTATTTTTTCATTATTTGGTTCTGATCATTTTGTCAATGAACTCACAAAAATGCTGGAGTTTGAAAAGATTCAAATGATCTGCCACCAATTCCCGGATGGAGAAAGCTATTTAAGATACGAGTCACCTGTTTTGGGAAAAAAAATCGTCATCATCGATACGCTGGATCGCCCCAATGAAAAAATTCTGCCTCTCATTTTTGCTGCCGAAACCGCAAAAGACTTGGGAGCAACTGAGGTTGGTTTGATTGCTCCTTATTTAGCTTATATGCGCCAAGATACCCGCTTCCACACCGGTGAAGCCATTACATCAACTTACTTTTCAAAATTAGTTTCCCAAGCTTTTGATTGGATGATTACAGTGGATCCTCATCTCCATCGATACCATTCACTTAGTGAGATTTATACGATACCAACTCAAGTCGTCACGGCAGCACCTGTGATCTCCTCTTGGATTCATAAACACATCAAACAACCCCTATTAATTGGTCCAGATGGAGAAAGCAAACAATGGGTGTCACAAATTGCAGAAGCTATCCACGCTCCTTACACCGTACTTGAAAAGCTGCGATTAGGTGATCATGATGTTAAAGTCTCCATTCCCAATATGGAAAGTTTTCCTGATCATGTTCCCGTCCTTGTAGACGATATTGTTTCAACAGGACAGACGATGATTGAAACCATACGCCACCTCAGGTCTCTGGAAACAAAACAACCTGTTTGTGTCGCTGTCCACCCCATATTTTCAGGGATTACAACTCAAACATTGATCGAGGCAGGTGCGCAACAAATCGTTTCTTGTAACACCATCCCTCATAACTCGAATCAACTGGATCTTTCCCAAAGTTTGGTGCATGCACTGAAAAACTTCATTTAATAATTCTGTTCCTCATAAAAGGCAAAATAACACACCCATTTTTTCCCTTCATTAAGTTCTAAAGGTTAGCCTGAGTGTGTCTTAAACCTGAACTTATCTTTGGCTTTTTTTAAGTAAAAGTCTCTTTATTCGGGGTTTAATTTTTTGATATTTTCAATAATTGCTTCAATAAATAAGAAAGTTTCCGTATTTGAAGAAGTTATCCCGTAGATAACATCCTGTGTAAAATAGTGCTCTGCATAATTCCCCTTAAGATCATTTCTCTCCTTTGACAATGAATCAACCTATCTACTTTGGTAATCGCTTATTCGATGCCATTTTCAAGTTTTGTGCTTTTTCAAGAGAATTATCTAAAGAATTTTCCGTAACGTTCATAAATTTTTCTGACAGGGGAGATATAAGTTTTGGGATCATAAGCTCTGGTTGCCGTTCTAGAGAACTTTTAATGATTTCTGGCAGCGTACTTATATAAATAATCGCTTCTTTGCTACCTATATACTACCTGGACGCTGTAGGGGGTAAATCAAAAACCTTGCAAGTTTAAGGATAATTGGTGGGCCCTGTTGGATTCGAACCAACGACCCTCTGATTAAAAGTCAGTAGGACTACTCATATCATTCGTTCTCATAAATTATATAATTATTTGAAAAAATTACGTTTTTTAAAAATTTTTCATTTTCCTAATTAACATATAATCGCTTCGAATCAATTCCTATTGCTTCCGGATTGCTTCCGGAATTATAATTTATTATGACAATCGATAAGAGATAAAATTGATGGATGGTAAAAAACTAACCAAGCGTGTTGTTGAAAGTATTAAGCCACACAAAAGCGATGAAGTGCTTGTATGGGATTCTGAAATTAAAGGCCTGGGCCTAAGAGTATATCCTACAGGTCGCAAAACATATTTCGTCCAATATCGGAATGAATTTCTTCGCACACGTCGCAAAAAGATCGGCATTCATGGAACTGTTACAGCTGAGCAAGCTCGGGAAATAGCCAAAGGTCTCTTAGGAGATGTAGCCCAGGGGGAAGATCCCTCACAAGATATTCAATCAAGAAGAATTAAACCATCTCTCGCTAATCTGGCCAAAGAGTATCTTGAGATCTATGCCAAAACCAACAAAAGACCGAAAAGTTTTCGAGAAGATCAGAAGATGTTAGAAAGAATTATTCTTAAACGTTGGGCAGATAAAAAGGTTGAAGAACTTACGGCTCAAGATATCCAATATTTACATCATGAGCTTAAAGATACCCCCTACATGGCCAACCGTGTTCGGGCGCTATTGAGTAAGATGTTGAATATAGCTATTCAGTGGAAATGGCGCACGGATAATCCCGTCAACGGCGTTCAAAAATATCAGGAACAGAAACGCAATCGCTGGCTTGATGAAGAAGAGTTAGAAAAACTATGGGTCGCTCTTGAATCACACCCCAACCAAAGTATTGCTAAGGCCATTTGGTTGCTTGTGCTTACAGGCTCCAGGCGCGGAGAAGTCTTGAGTGCTACATGGGATCAGTTTGATTTGGATAAAGGCATTTGGACGAAACCAGCACATACAACGAAACAAAATCGTATGGAGCATCTGCCCCTCTCCACTCAAGTTATTACTCTGTTAAAAAGCATGAAAGAAAAGAGCAAAGACAAATACCTATTTCCCAGCAAAATACCTGGACAACCTCTCCAAGACATTAAGAAATCTTGGAGCACCATTCAAAAAAGAGCTGGGCTCGCAAATGTGCGTCTCCATGATTTGCGGCACACTCATGCTTCTCATCTGGTATCCAGCGGATTGAGTTTGAGTATCGTTGGAAAATTATTAGGCCACACTCAAGCTTCAACGACGCAAAGATACGCCCATCTAGCGGATGCGCCCTTAAGGCAGGCTGCTGAATTTTTTGGAAATAAGGCTCAAGAAATTCGAAATAGGAGTCAAAAAACTACAGAATCTTCTACTCTTCCACTGTAAGCCATTTCTTCTCTTAAATTATCAAGAATATGCTGGCACTGAGTATAGTAATATACACTCTGCTCCTTGCCAATCTTGGATACATAGTTTTGTTTTGCTAAATTAGCTTCTTCAAAATCAAACTTGAGTTTAAGCGATCGATAAAAATCTTCATCCATATATACTTCTGATTTTGGATGCGTATTATTTCTTATACAGCATCTAGCTGTTCTATGTATTTCCTCTAAATTAGCAAATGGAGTTCCTAAGCTATTAAGGCAAATATGATTTTGAGTGGCGGAAATATGCAGCATAGAATCATCGTAATATTCGTTTGACCCCTGAGAAAAGATACCATACACGTTTAAGTCTAAATGTTTTTTATAGATGGCTTGCACTTCCTGAAAAATATATAGGAGGGTTTCAGGGCTATAATTATAGGGAATGTTATCTTCGAACGTTCCCACTGTCCAATTGCTCTTTAAGATCAATGAGTCAGCAAAAGAAATAAATGAAATGTTATGATACTTTATTGCGAGGGCATCAATTGCGTTTCTAATATTTATTAGCTTATCTCTGGATAGTTGCCCCTCCTCAATTGCTGCCTTTACATCAGCTGCATCGATCAAGGCAAAAACGGAATATTGCTTTAAATATAAGTGTTTTAACCAACCGCTTTTTACAAATAAATGAGGCTTTTCATCGCATCTCCAGCTACCCACGCAAATGATAAATTGATCCTTCGGCAAATTTACTACCACCTCATGAAGCCTTTCATAAGTGGGATACCATGACAGTTCAAAGGAATGTTCATTAATTTGCTTAACGGCTATATGACAAATATAGCCCACGGGCTCTGATTCAATCCCATTGAACCCATTTACACAATATTGTTCAAATGCCTTCAGGTACTTCTCGTCCATCAAATAGCAATCTCTACTTAATGGGATATTATTATTTTCATATATATCGAATTCCGGGTGTTCAAACATTTTCTAAATTTCATTTCTAGCGTAGTTAATCAATTAAAATTTAAAAGATGACCATAAAGCTGTCAACTAATACGATAGCTTTCATAGCTGACTACACAATTTTAAAATAAAAAGGTTTACGTTTTATTATCTTTGACTTTTTTACAATAAAACTGCCCTTCCAATATGTCTGCCCAAACGGGCAGATCGATCCGGTCATAATGACCAGTTCGATCTGGTCAAATTGACCAGATCTTATATTGTATTGATACAGAGAATACTAGCTCAGAGAATACTCTTCCTCCTCTAAATCTCCTCCTTCATCGAAAATCGATCGAAAGGAAGAGGAAAAAATTGAAAGGCTTAAAGTCATTCATTCGAATTTCAAAGAAAACTGCGCCTTATACTTGTCTATGAAAATCAACAAATCGATCTGCCCACAATGGGCAGGTCGATCAGCCCAATTTGGGCAGATAATAATCTATGGATTTCAGAGAATACGAACTCAGAGAATACTCTTCCTCCTCCAAACCTCCTCCGTCAGCAAAATTGGATTGCAAAAAAGTAGAAGAGAAAGAAGATGATAAATTTTTAGTTAAGTTAAATTTAAATTAGCATTTAATCTTCCGCAAATGGTCGCCTGATGCCCTTTGATCGATATTTTAGGAAAAGGTAGTGGGGCCAATTTAAAATCACCCTACGATCCTTTTAAGTGGCTTTGCGAAGACAATGACAGATTAGAGCCATTTGAATGAGGAGAAGTTGTAAAGAAAGTTAGTTAATCAACCACAATTGATTAGGATTCTCGGTTGAGATAAAAAATTTCAATACAAAGTCTGCAATAACCCCCAAACAACAGCTTACCAAAACCCCTGAATTAATCCCATCTAAAATCCAAAAATCCTCCATATTTTTAAGATATATTACATACAACAAATGCGCGGTTGCAAATTCAACTCATAACTCAGCATTTCTAAATTTTTTAAAATGAGTGTTTTATAAAATTAGAAATTTAATAATATAATTTTTAGTAAAACTAGATAGAAATTATATATTTTCTTTTACAATTTATAAAAGTAAGCATGCACTTAACTTTTCCAAAGCTTCATGTTGATTAGGATGATCACTTTGTCTAGAAATATCACCTATAATTTCTACAGCATTGCTATTATACATAGGCTTTGAGTGTAAAATTAAAGCCGCGCGAAATTGCAAAGAATGTTTATTATTTCTGGCAATTCGAAGTAAGTTATTTGCCGCATGAGTTTCAGCATTGTTATCTCTGCAATTTAATTGATATTTATAAATTTGTAATTCAACATCATCTTCTACACCATAATGATATAAATTATTTGAAAGTATACCAAGTGCCCAATCGCGCTTATCACCTTGGTAGCGATAGAAAATATTATTATAAGTGCTTTCTATAGCACTCTTGCCTAAAGAAATATCATTAACATTTCCCCTTTTCATTAACGTAATTGCCGCTTCTATTTTAATACGTAATTGATCCGTCCATACATCTGCAGAAGGAGCTTGATAATATTTTTCTGGACTTTTCAAGTACACAAACTAAGATTTTTCTTGCTAAATCTTTGATTTCGTCATTATCAGCATTTTTAAAAAGAAATGTTGCAGCATCAACGGCTTTCATATTTGTTTCCTCAAGACAAGAAAGTAGTTTTATTTTCCCAACTTTCTTATCGCCTTCGTTAGAACTTGTGTATAAAAATTGTGCAGCAGTTAATGATTTATGATGACTCTTATCTAAAGTTATAGATCGTAATGCTGCTCTCCCTTTATCTTGTTGTTCTAAATTATCACTTAAATAAAGATTGTGGGCATTTTCAAGTGCACCAATCATATTACAAAAAATTACACAAATCATAATTTTAAAAAACAATATTATTTTTATCTGAAAAAAAATCTTTATAAGATCTTTCTTATTAATACTAATTATCATTTTATAAATTCTTCAATTCTAAATTTATCGATAGTACATTCTTTAGCTTGAATCTTGATGCTTTATAGCTGCCAGACCCACTCATTCATTTAATGTATTACTAAACACTAGCTTTTATTGTTAATTTAAAATTTATATTTTTCTTTAAGTTGTTTAACTTTTTCTCCCTCTACCAACCATAAGGAAAACTTTTTTAATAAATTTTTATTTATTTCATGATTGTCTTCTAGTCCATTATTATTGTCATAAAAAGCTAATTCATTTAAATGACCGGAAAATATACGAACATTTGATTGTTTACGCGGACATTTCATAATTTCTCTATAAATAAAATTTTCTTCATATCCCATATGAAAATCTTGCAATAAAATATCTGTTAAATATTGAACAAGTTGCAAATGAAATCTAAGAACGTCATGCTGTTCATCAGGAACTTCAAATCTTGCCATACGCGCATAAACTGCCGCAAGGCCACCAAGCGGAGCTTTAGCACTAATCCACGTTTTTGGGCTCCACAAACATTCAACATATCCCCATCCCCAAAGAAATCCACCATAGCCAAAAAGGTCATTTAATGCGGCTAATTTTACGGAATCTTCGTCACTAGTAAGATTTATTGTGGCTTTAAATATTTCCTGCAATGTTAGAACTTTTGGAATAATTCTAGTCATTAAAGGCAATGGCGCTCTAGCTACAAGTGATTTTTTTAAAAGTTTCTTAGCTTCACTTTTTAAAGTTTTATCTTTCTTTTTTTCCGAAGCTTGGAATTTTATTTTATCAGAAGAAATATTCAGAATTTTTTTTGCTTGTACAGCTTCTTCAACGATAACCTTAGCTTTACGAAGTGAACTTACCTTTTCAGCTTTACATAATATACTTTCCTCTTCTTTTCCAGTTATAGCATTTTCAAGTAGATATTTTTTTTTCATAAACGATAAAAACCTTTTTAATATTGCTCTTTTGATTTTTACATCTAATTTAAAAAATGGAATTTCTACAATTCTCTCTCTAAGAGCCGCTAAAGGATCATTAACTAATTCCTGAGCATCATCGTCATTAAATGAGCAATGTTGTTGAGACTCTTCCTCATTGACACATATTTTTAATTGTTCCTCGTTTGAAACTAAATTTAACCAAAACATACCCATTATATTGCTAGATATATTTCCTATCCCACCTACAAATGCTTTTAGCCCCCATCCTGAACTGATGGAAGATACTGGAAGTAGAGGTTCTGGTTTGAAGGATGGAATTTTTTTATTTGCAGTGATAACTATGATTAGATCCTGAATAGACAATCCAACATCGAAATAATTGCTATGAAATTCTTCTTTAGTAGGATCTAAGTAATCCAACAACATACCTAAGGCTTGTGGTTGGGGATTTCCCAATTCATCCAATAATACTCTATCAAAATCATTGAGTATTAATGCAGAATTTTTATATGTCTCATTGGTGTTTTGAGTCTGCACCCTAATATTAAAACTATATTTCTTTGACCCACCGGCTCTTATTAAAAAATCTTCAAAAACATCATCTTCATTTTCATTGCGCCCTTTTAATAAAGTTTGAACAAAATGTCCAAATGAAGAAGTTTTGCTTCCAAAGGATTCGCCTTCTAAAGCTGCACTTGTAAGATCTTGAGGAGATCTTATAGATATTTCACAAGCAGGTAATCCCAGTTGTTCGAAAATAACTCTAGAAGCATTTGTCTTTCCTGTTCCTGGATCCCCAAAAAAATAAAATGCTCTCCCAGCGGAAGGAATACTAGAGTTAGAAGAGGCAACAAGTTGTAAGGCCATTCTTTGTAGTTGATGTTTTGTTACGTTAGTATAAGAGTTGAGTTCATTGTCAGAATCATCATCAATTTTTTTTGAATCTTCGGCTGCATTACCATTAAAATCATATAGATTAGGATCCCAGGGAAGTTTTTTCTTCTTGATGGGTAATCTTAAATAATTTTTTAATACGCCTCTAATATCTGTTGCAAAAATGCTATTTGCTCTAGCATCCATAAATGTTTGCTCTATTTTTTTCTGAATTTTTACCGGATAAAAACGCTTTTTTAGCACATAAGCAATTTCTAAGTCAGATATACCCACCTCATTAACGACATTTTTAATAATTTTATCTTTTTCACTTTCAAGGGTTGCTTTAATATATTCTAAAGATAATTGCATTTGAGAAGGTCGAAAAATGCGATCGGCGGCTTTTAAAGTTTCCCCCACTAAACCCGCTCCTGCAACTCCAAACAACACTGGCCCAGAAATAGATTCTAATGCACTGAATAATACAAAGGTTGTCATTTGTGAAAATACGCCGCCCACTACTTCTGCAGTAATAGTATAAGGCGAATTGCCAGATTGTTTTATGCGTTGCTCTAACTTATTTAGGTCTTCTTGTAATGTTGGGAAGACCCTGGTTTCAAGTTGATAGATTTTTTGATCAATAAGTTCTTGAAGTATGGTTGTTATTATTCCATCATCGTAAATTTTTTCAATATCTTCTAACTCCTCCGATGTGATTGGAGGTTTATTTTTATTATATACTCGTTCAGTAAGCCTTGTTTGATTATATATGCCATCATCCAACCAACTATAAGGATTTCCTTTCTCTGAACTGCCCATTTTTTCATTGGCTAAAACAGGACTAAATATATTTATAAAAATTTCTAAAATACAAATGGTAAAAATTTTACTGATAACTTTCATTTTTTTCTCCAATAAATGTGTTGGTGGTTTGTTTAAAAATATTATTTATATTATTCTCTTGAAAAATTATTTTTCTTTCTTTGGTAAGCTTTTTAGGGTGTAGTGATATTATTTGATTTGCGCTACTCACCATGAAAGGCTTATGCGTAATAATAATTTTAGTCATATTTGGGAGATATTTTTCAATGTTAGCTTGAATAATTGATTCTGTTTTACTGTCTAAAAACGATGTGGGCTCATCAAATATGCAAATTTTTGGTTTCTTTAGAAAAAGCCTAGCTAATGCCAAACGTTGTTTTTCTCCCCCAGATAGTTTGGCACCTCTATCGCCTAAATTTGTATAAAGTTTGTTAGGCAAATTCTTAACAAATGAAAGAAGATTAGCTTTCTCTAAAACAAATTCTATTTCATCAAGACATGCATCTTGTTTAACAAATAGTAAGTTATTATAGAGAGTATCATTAAGTAGATATGTTTCTTGAGGCACCCATCCTATTGTTTCATATAAAGACTCAAAAGAAAGTAACTTTGTATCTATTTGGTTGATAAGAATTTGCCCTGATGTTGGCTCGTATAACCTTAAAAGAAGTTTAGCAATTGTTGATTTTCCAGTGCCTGTTTCTCCTATAATAAGGAGTGTTTCACCAGAAGAAATCTTAAACGAGATGTTATTTAATATAGGTCTATCTTGATATTTAAAAAAAACTCTTTTAAATTCAAGTTCAAAATTTGTTTCGTTAAATGTAATAGGAAACTTATTTTGTTTAATCTCAGGTTCGGTCAAAAGTATATCCAAAATTCCCTTCATATCCAGAAGAGCTTTCTTCATATCTTGAGCTAACTGACCTAAGATACTAATTGGAATTATAAATTGTAAAATATAACCATTAAATAGTACAAAGTCTCCAACAGTTAATTTTCCTTCTAATACACCCTTACCCACATAGTAAGTTAGGAATGAAAGGCCAATACCTAATATTACAGATTGTATCAAGCGCACAAGACTCAAATTTGTCATAAAATTGACTTCAGCTTTTTCTCTTTCTTTTAATTGTTGTTGATATGTTTTTATTGCATATTCTTGTTTATTGAATACTTTTATTGCTTCATAATTTAACAGCCAATCAGTGACAATACCATCCGCCTTCTTGTCAATTTCATTAGCAATATGACGACTTGTCAAAATTGACTTCATCGATATAAAAGTATAACCAAAAAAAACAATTAGTGTACTCGCAAGAAAAAAACCATATATAGGCGGATAAATAATGGAAACTAGTATGATAACAAATAGAAATTCAATAATAGTTGGAAGTACGTGAAAAAATATACCTAAGGTAACCTCAGGTACGTCTTGTTGAGCTCTGCGAATAAGATTTGTTAATGCACCTGCTTTCTGATTTAAAAAATAGTTTTGTGAAAGTGAATGAAGATGAGAAAGTATTTTTATACCTAGCGTATAAATTATCCTTTGTTCAATACGATATGTACATATGGATCGAAGAGATAGGGATGCTTGGCTAATTATCCAAATTAAACCATAACTTATTAAAATGAGTGTAGTCATTGAACTATCATGATGAACTGCAAAGAATTCAACAGTATTTTTAAGAATAAAGGGGACAAGTATATTAGATATGATACCAATCAATAAAAATACGACTGCCATACAAAAACTTGCAAATATTTTTTTATCTTGAAATGTGGCGAAGAAAACGGATTTTATACAAATCCAATATTGTTCATGATTATTTTTTTTGCTCATAGTTGTTTGTTTTCCCAATAGTTCAGAAAAATTTCTATTGAAGCTAAGTGCATGAAAGGCCACATATGTTTGATTTCGCCATTAGCAATTTTATTGATTGTTACTTCAAATCCCTTTTTATCGATTAGTCCATGAGATGCAAAAAAACCCTCCAGGCACAGTGTTTTTATTCGCTCTATATTGTGCTTTAATCCTTGTTGAAAAACTCCTGTTGTTTGACTTTTATCTCTTCTCCAAACTGTATCCGTCTTAAAAGCACTGCTTACTTCTTTACGCAAAGGGTATCTGTCAAAGCCATCTTTAAATAATTTATATGTTGAATAAGAAAGTGCTGATTTTAGCATTGGCTCATATAGAAACGGATAAAACGTATGCTCTAAACTGTGCATCATTTCTACATGAATAGAGGCAATGCCCTCGTACAAAGCTTCAATCTGTGCGTATTTACCTGGAAGAATATCTTTTGGTAATTTATCAAAAACTGGATGAAGAAATTCTGATGATATATTATTTAAAACCTCAGGTTTAACCCATTGAGGGATTTCATCAATAGTATTGTAAATATCAATTTTTTTCTTAATTTTTGAAAAGTAGTAAGAATAAAAGTCTACTATGTTTGTTTTTAAAATTGAGTAAATTGGATCCCGAGACAAGTGTGCTAGACATTTAACCTGTTTTATATATCCTCTTAGTCCATTTTCAATAATATAATCCACAGATGAACTTTTAGAGGGAACACCCATAAAAATATGGTCACTTCCATGTCCGCTAATAAATGTAGAAAATTCGTCATTAGGTAGATAATTAGAAATACTTTCTAACCACCTCAAACTTATTAAATCTGGTAGCGGTTTATTAGGTTTGAAAATGGGGGTTTTTTTAGGGGGATCAAAAGGTAGATAGTCAGTAGCATCAATTTCAATAAGCTTAATACCCGTCTCTTGACTTACTTTTTGAGCATGCATTAACTCATTTGATGAATTTATCTCTGGGTGAAAATAGTTTATTGCAGTCAAATTTTGATTATTTTTTACAACATTTTTTAAACAGTAAACAATGGAAGATGAGTCCAAGCCCCCAGAAAGGCTTACGCAGATGTTTTTATAAGGTTTAATCCATGCCTCTAGAGTATTCTGGAGAACAGGAACAATTTCGTTTTGTTCCATCTTTTTGCTATAAAAAGATAATGGATTCCACAATGAAGTTATTTTTTTTTCACTTTTTGTAATATTTAATTTACACCCGGGAGGTATTTCAAAGATATTTACAAATGGAGTTTGAGTAGAACAACTATTGCTATGTATCAAATAAGAATTAAGATATTGCCAATTATATTCAAATTTTTTATTCAAAATTTTGAATATAATTTCAATGTGTGAGGAAAATAAAATACCTCCATCTGGTAAATTATGAAAGAAGCATGGCAATTGCCCAGTAGAATCAAGGATAATCTCACACTTGTCTTTTTTTGCATTTATATAAACGTACTTACCCCATACGTTATCTATAAAAAGAGACAAATCTAATTCAGAATATTTTTTAAAATTTTCTAATTTTAAATTATCTGAAGAATTTTTATCAAATGCACGCCCCATTAAGATTGATGAATTAGCATTCCAAATTTTGTCCGCGTCTTGAAAATCAGAAATTTTTCCGCAACATAGGATAACTGATTCTTGATAAATAGCGGTTGGAGCAACTTTCGTAAATAATGCAACATTGTCATAAATTTTTTTTTCATCAATCGAGAAGGCTCCAAAGTTGAATATTCCTGCATATATCATATAATTGCCCTCCGAAAAGGTTCGTTCAAAATTATAGCCATTTCTTCTCTTAAATTTGGAGAATCTCTCACAACTTTTCCATCACACTCCACCCAGGCATGTGCCATAAAAGGATAATTTTGAAGACCAATTTCTAAATTACATTTCCAATTGCGCTTTAACGCCATTAATACGAAAGTCATGGCCCACTCTAGGCATTTTGTACGAGTTGGATAAATCATACAGGCGTCATTTACTATATTTGCTAAATTATCTAATTCTTCTCTTTGGGGAATAATATAATTGACTTGTAATTTATGAAATTTTTTAAGGAGCTTAATAGTTGCATAAAATCCTTTTATTTTCATATGCATATGAATTTTTATAAGATTTTTTAATGCTAATATAACTTGCAGGTTAATCTTATTATTTTTATTTTTTAGCGGAAGTTTCCAATCAACATTTGTGACACCATTTGAATTTATTTTACGATCAATATAATAGGGGTAAGGCTGATTATTGTATTCAATAATATTTTTATTTAATAATTTTTGAATATGGTTAAATTTTAAGTCTTGTGAAGTCGATGAATTGTGCTGTGAAAAATATAAATTTTCTCGGGAAAATATTTCTTCAAATATGTTAGAGATTTTGCTAGAGCAAACAACATATTTATCTAATTTAGCATTTAAAAGAATATACTCTTTTTTAAATTGCGTAATATATATGTGATCTGCAAGATGATAATACATAAATAATTTTTCTTTCTAAATTTATATTTAATAAATTATCCATTCCCTTTATGTCACCGACTTTTTGTATCGGTGACATTAAAGTAAAATCTAAGATTTATCTTGACCAACAAACGCCACCTAGAGATTCGAGCGCCCCACCTGTTCGACCCGTTGTTAATGTGGAAGCATTATTTTCTAAAATTATTTCATATAGTTTAGATAACTCTACTTCAGCTTCTTGCAAAAATTCTTTTTCCATAATCTAATTCCTTATTTGTGTTTTATAATTTAAAGAAATCTATAAAAAGTATTTTACTTAATTCACTCTTCGCTATATATTTTGTGTCACCGATATTTAAATCGGTGACATTTAAGCAAAGTTTAAACTTTATCTTGGCCAACGCTTGCCGCCCGTTGGACCTTCTGGAGCTAACCCGCGATATCCCTGTGTCAAGGTAGAAGCATCTTCCTCTAAGATCGTCCCTTCCAACTCTGAATATTCTAATTCTGTTTCATTTAAAAGAGTATTTTCCATGATTTAAATCCTATTAATTATAAGGTTTATTTTTAAGATAAGGTTATATGCCATATCTCGGTTATTTTGTTAGCAAGGCAAAATGCTGTACTAACAATTATCAATTTAAATCATTATAATTTTCATTTTCTAACAGGAATATTTACCAAAGCCTAGCTACAGGGAATTTTACTGTAAGACCTTTACATTAAGGAATGAAGCCACTAAATTGCTAAGAAAGCAAACCTATTCATTGCAAAATACTTTAGGTGATCCTAATTTCTTTCTTGAGATAAACTTTATGAACATTCAAGACAATGACTTACCGCAATTAATTTATTCAAAGTGCCTATTGAAAATAGGAGATATAAGCTTTACTCCCCGAGAAATTGACATCATTGCTTTTATAATCAGCGGACGATCAGCAAAAAGGACTGGTATCCTTCTCTCCCTTTCTCAGAAGACTGTAGAAAGCTACACAAGAAATATTATGATAAAATTGGAATGTAATTCTAAAGAAGGAATTATTGATTTTATTGAAAAATCTGACCAGTTTGCGAATGTTAAAAGATACCATACAAGCTTATTAATGCAGCTTAATTTCGAAAAAATATTAAAAAGCATTGCCCTTATTCCGGATTTGGACAAAGAAAAAAAGATATTTCTAGTAGCACAAGAAGAAGAAATAAAATCTTATTTTATTGAAAACCTAATAAAGCATATTAATATAGTGGGTCTTAGCCTTTCACAAGTACTTTGGGAACCTACCCAATCCTTCTCGCTATTTAACAAGCACGATAGTAAGAATGAATTTACAATTTATTTCATCTCTAATTTACACTCAATAAATACATTAATAGATTCCAACACATTTTTACTTCAACAAAACACCCAAGCATCACACAGGTTTTTTCTTTTTTCTAATGATGAAATATTCAAGCAATGCTCATTACAATTAAATAAGTTAGAACATTTGAAATATGATAACGGAACCAATTATTACAGCACTGTTTTCAATATTCTTCAAAAAATTTTCCCCAATATCAAATTGGATAGTTACATTAATGAATTTATAGATCAAAACAAACAAAATACCAATATAACCCAGACTCCTCACACAGAAGTACAATCTCGAAATGAGAAAAAGTTTTATGATTTTTCGTTTAAAACCTTCATAATATTATTTATATTAATATTATGTATTCTTAGTGCTACATTTTTTTGGGCGCTAAAAGGAAAAAAGCAAATAGAAAGACCTTTTATACATTCAAATTTATCTGGCTCTAATAATATACCTCATCTTAATCGCTATGAAATTATACATCAAATTAAAAAGGAATTTGAAAAAGCATCAGGTATTCACGCTATAGCCCTTATTGGCGTTGGCGGTGCAGGAAAAACAACTCTTGCACGACAATATGTGAGTCAACAAAAAGCTAGTATAATGTGGGAATTTAGCACTGAAACCCCTCAGAGCCTTAATGCCTCATTTGATAAATTAGGGCAAAAACTATCTCAAAGTGATATAGACCATAAGTTGTTAAAAAATATTCAAATGATGAGCTCATTAGCTGAAAAGGAAACCAAACTTATTCAATTTGTTAAAGATAGATTAAAACTTAATCCGAACTGGTTTCTAATTTATGATAATGTGGAATCATTTGATGCAATACAAAAGTATTTTCCAAATGATTCCACTGAGTGGGGTGAGGGAAAAATTTTGCTCACATCGCGAAATAGCAATATTGAAAATAGCAAATATATTAACCATGTAATTCATATTGGTGAGTTATCTTCTAAAGAAAAACTAGATCTCTTTGCTAAAATCACATCAAGTGAAATGGACAATCTTAGAGTAAATCATAATAAGGACGTAATAGAATTTGTAAAAAAACTTCCCCCATTTCCACTTGATATATCACTGGCAGCTTATTATCTAAAAGCTACACAAATGCCGTTTAATTCATATCTAGAAAATTTGGAAACATCCAATAAAGACTTTGCAAGCGTTCAAGAAAATATTTTGAAAGAAGTTGGTAGTTATACAAAAACGCGAGAAAATATAGTGATTTTAGCGTTGCAGGATATTTTCAAAAAGCATAAAGATTTTCCTGAATTACTGTTATTAATTAGCATGATAGATTCACAAGAAATTCCACGAGATTTGTTAGATTGTTGTAAAAATAGCGTAGTTGTTAGCAATTTTATATATAACTTAAAAAAATACTCTCTCATAACAAGTAAGCATTTAAACTCTACACACTCAAGTTCAACTATATCTATTCATCGTAATACTCAGCTCATCAGTCTTTCTTATCTTAAAAAAGTTTTAGATTTGGAAAAAAACAAAGATATAACCCACAATATATCCAATTGTCTAATGGATTATGGAATTAACAAAGTAGTTATAGAAGCTGACCTAGCAAAAATGAAGGCATTAAATCAACATTTGCATAAATTTTTAAGCCATAAACATCTTCTGGAATCAAGAACGGAAGCCACGCTAGAAGGTGAAATGGGTATAATAGAATATTTTTATGGCGATAATATCAAAGCAAAAAGATATCTTGAAAATTCTCTGAATGAATTAAATAAACTTCCTAACACATCACCTGTTCGCATTGCTTTATTTATGGGGTATTTGGGTAACGTTTATAGAGACCTCGGTCATTATGCTCGCAGCAAAAAATTGTTAGAAGAAAGTATTGGTATTTATGATAAGAATTATCCTCAAGAAATAGTAAATCATAGTTATTTCTTAATTTATTTAGGAATTGTGGAGAGGATATTAGGAAATTATAATAATGCTAAAGCCATTTTTTACAAAGGCCTCGACATACAAAGACAATTTTTTCCTGAAAATAAAAATTATTTTGCTTGGGTTAAAGGACAACTTGCAATTATTGATAGAGAATTAGGTAATTACGAGGATTCACAAGCAGAATTAGAAAAAAGTATGATTACCTTTAAAGATGAACGCTCTAACACACATTTTGATGTAGCTTGGGGGTTAGAACATTTAGGAGTTCTATATTTTAAATGCGGCAATTATGCTAAAGCTAAAGATTCTTTAGAACAAAGTATTAAAATATATTCCTCATATTTTTTTGATGAGGTTGGTATAAATTGGGCACTAGAGAATATCAAACCACCCTCTATATTAAATAAGGAAGATAATTCAAAGAAAATTTTCGATCAAATATGTAAAAAATATAGTGACCATTTTCATGAGAATTATATTTATACTGCCTGGCCCATGAAATATTTAGCTCTTGTGTATGCCAAACAAGGCAATTTTATAAAAGCAAAAGTAATCCTTGAGCAGGTTTTAAAAATCTACCTTAAAAACTTTGGTAAGGAACACATCACTGTCGCTGTTGTATTAAACATGTTGGGAGAGATTTGCTTTCTAGAAAGAGATGAAAAAAGTGCTGAGTCTTATTTTGTAGAGTCTAGTAAATTATTTGAGAAAAACAATCATCCAGACTATTATATGTGTTTAGAAAACTTATCTGATTTATATTTATATAAAGCTAAGATTGCCTACGCTAATGGAGATACCCATGCTGCAATAACTATGAAAAATCATTCAATTGACTATTTAAAACAATCATTAACAATTCTACAAAATTACTTTCCCTCAACTTGTCCACATATTGCAAGAACTCGAAGGAAAATAGAATTTTTAATGCAAAATAGTTAACAATAAAAAAATACGCAAATAAAATTTTAGAACATTTTTGTCTTATTTAATACATACGTGATATTATATAATGTTAAAATTGAAGTTGGACACCAAATGTCTCAAACCCCCCTCACCAGCACATGATGAAACGTGCACCAATCGATGCACCATTTTCGCTTCAGGTAATCCAGATCAACGTTGGGGCTCAAGACGATGTATAGGGGCTTTTTATAATCACCTGCACAAATTTCGAGCAACGGCAGATTATCCTCCAATGCTTCCTGCATCGCCTCACACGGTTCTGAAGTGTGAGCATAGAGCACGGCGACTCGTTTTGGTGTGTAGATCATAAAACTCCAATTCATTTGCGAAAGATCAGGTTGATCATCTGCCAGCTTCAAATTTTCAGTCGTTTGGATACGCTTAAAAAGTTCATCGAAGCTTTCAAAATATTCTGCTGGCGTCCCATCTAACGGTATAATTTGTATCATTCACTGTCTCCTTAACCTTGACAATTATTGGAGTGCAAATGTTTGAAGGAGATTTCTATCCTGTAGTTTGGGCATGATGAATCAACTTGCCGAGAAAGCAATATAACCCAATGAAAGATAAGAAAAGCCCGAAGAGGTCTTCTCAAACATCACACAATATGAAGGAGGCCAGGGGCTTCCTTGCCCTCCTTCAAATGAACTTGTTTAAGAGAGACACACCTTGGGTGGCCCAGATTTATAGGATATTCTCTTGTTCTGTTCTTGGAAAATACGCTCAGTATGAGCTATGATGTCTTTAGCCATGACATGGCGATTGCACTGAACTCTTCTCAGCTTAGTTTCTAAATCTATAGCCTCTTGTATTCCCTCAGTTTTTGTAAATTAATTTGATTTTCTGGCTTTTAAGAGCTCTTTCTTCCCATTTTTTTGTTT